>JADLHE010000321.1 GCA_020848965.1 Saprospiraceae bacterium | reverse complement strand
ATGGCGTCGAACTTATAGACCTTGCCTTTTTGGCTGACGGCTTCGGCAGCAAACTGCTCATCCACGATGGTCATTTTGCAATGGGCGCACATGTCTTCACCGAAGGAAATGGGTTCGGCGGTGGGGGTACAGGCCGTCAGTAAGCTGCAAAACAGTAAGATGGATGTGAGATTTTTCATGTAAAGGTGTATTTTATTCAACAGTCAATGGGGCAAGTTCTGGTTTTTGGGCTTTCGGGGTAGCGAAGGATTGGTAAGCCCGATAGGGATTGCTAAGCCTGAGCGGAATTTTGGTCTAAAGCCGGGCTTAGTAATCCCTTATCTGTGCATTAAGCTGCCACCGCTATATCCTTTTTAATCGGTATGATTTGCGGTTGATTTGATTGCTTTTTGCGTTGCAACCATACCGCAATTCCACCCAAAATAAACGTACCACCAATAAACCAACCGCCGATATATGGCCATGATTTGGCCAAGAAATTGAGCAATACTTTATTGCCTATTAAAGGCGGCTCATAAGCCATACCGGGTATTTTAATCGGAGCGGTGGGACTGAGGTTGTGGCCGTAGTCGTATTCCCAGAGGTGGAAATCATAAAGTCCTAGCGCACAGCCAATTACACCCAATACCAACCACCCCATCCAGAGTTTCCAGCGGCCCGTGAAGGCCAGGGCCATGCCCAATAAGGCCATGATTGTAACCACGATTGGAAAATACTTCAACTCAGGTATAGCGTCTGGTTCAATATATTTCATACCAACGTAGTGGTTCAATATATTGATGTTTTGCAAGGTGCCCGGCTCGCTACCCGTTATTTTATTTATCCAAATATACATCGTCACCCCTTTCGGATATTGTGGTGCAATCAAGGTGATTTGCCACATCGGAAAAACAAACAACAGGAGCAATAATGCGGCCGCAACGAAGAATATGATTTTCGGAAAAGATTTCATCTTATTAGGGATGAGGCATGAGGGATGAGGAATGAGGGCAATCATCCCTCATCCCTTATCCCTCATGCCTGTTATTGAACCGGTTTCTCATCTCCCAGCCACCATTTCAGGGCAGTGCCTGCATTGGCAGCGGAAACCCTGATGTAACCTTGCATTTCTTGGTGAAGGGCAGAACAGAAGTCGGTGCAGTAGAATGGGAACACCCCTTCTTGTTTTGGCTCGTACACCAGCGTTTCGGTCTGGCCAGGCATGATGAGCAGCTCGGCAGTATTGGCGCCAAGCACCGCAAAGCCGTGCGGCACGTCGAAGTCCTGCTCCAAGTTGGTGACGTGGAAATAGACCTTGTCGCCCAGCTTGATACCCTCGATATTGTCTGGGGCGAAGTGGCTACGAATCATGGTCATATAGACGTGTACGTTGTTGCCCTCCCTCACCACTTTCGTGTCCTTTTCGGACAGTGCAGCGTATTTGTGCTTGTTGTCGCTGAGCTTGAAGAACTGTTTTTGCTTCGGAATCACCCGGCTAGCGCTGATGGCCTGTGCATAGTGCGGCTCGCCCACGGTGGGGAAGTCGAGCAACAGTTCCATTTTGTCGCCGTCAATGGAGTAAAGCTGTGCGCTTTGCGTTAGTTCAGGCCCGGTGGGCAGGTAGCGGTCCTTGGTGATTTTATTCAAAGCAATGACGTATTTGCCTTCGGGTTTGGCAGAGTTGCCGCCCGGCACGCAAAGGTGGCCGATAGAGTAATAAGTTGGCTGACGGTCAATCACTTCCCAGGTGCCGACTTTCCACTTCACGATTTCGGAAGAAATAAAGAAGCTAGTATAGGCATTTCCTTTGTCGTCAAACTCGGTGTGGAGCGGGCCGAGGCCGGGTTCTTTCACTGTGCCGCCGAGCACTGATTCAAATTTGAGGATGGGCACGCCGCCAATATCCCCATCAAAATCCTTTGACTCCGCCGCTTTCAGCATTTTGCTGAACGAGTGGGCCGTGATGTCGGCGCTGAGTTTGCCGGAGCAGACGATGTACTCGCCCGTTGGGTCAATGTCCACACCGTGCGGGGATTTGGGCGTTGGGAGCAGGTAAACGAGGCCGGGGCATTCGCTCGGAATCAGCACCTTCACCGATTTCATTGCAGTGGAAGTGGCCGAGTGCGTTTCATCGCTGTAAACATTGTGCAGGTAGTTGGCGGGGTAGTCCTTCGCTTTACCGGCCTTCAGGTATTCCTCTGCTTTTTTCCAATTGATGGCAGCCACGAAGTCCTTGTCGTTTTGCGAAGCATTCACCTCCAACAGCGAGTTTTTCTGCTCAGAATTGTAGCTGGTGAAAAAGGTCCAACCGTGTGAGGGGCCTTTGCCGCTGCTGGCGAGGTCGAAGTCGAGGCCGGGCATCAGCACTTGAAACTCGATGTTCATGTGCCCCGTGTTCGGGTCAACTTTGATGAAGGACAATGCGCCTTTGAAGTTCTCGCCATAGCTGGAAATTGGCACGTCTTTTTGCGGAATCGGCACGCTGAAACGAGTGCCTGCCACCACATATTCGGTGTTCATGGTAAGGTAAGGCGAGGAGTGGTTACCGCCGGAGTTCGGTATTTCAAGGATTTCAGCCGTTTCGAAGGTGCTCAAATCCACCCGAGCCACCCGTGGCGTGTTGTTGCCGTTGATGAAAATCCAGCGGCCATCCGTCTCGCCGTTTGTCTGCGAAAGGGCTGGGTGGTGGGAGTCGTCCCAAGGCACGAAGCCGTGGGAGGTCTGGAGCATCGGCTTGGTTTCTTCGTTGAAACCATAGCTTTTCTCCGCATCTACGGAGAAAACGGGAATCTGCTTGAACAACCTGCCAGAGGGAAGACCGTACACGCCGATTTGGCCGCTAAAGCCGCCAGAAGTAAAGAGGTAAAATTCGTCCAAGGCACCAGGCGCCACATAGGTCTTTTGAGCGGCATTGCCACTCAATGCGCCTCCCGTGGTTGCACTCTGGCTGCCTTGGCCACAGCTCATCAGCAGGAGCACAAAAGCTGCCATTGCTGCAAGCATCAAGTTTGAAAGCTGGTTCGATTGATTTTTCATATCAGAAATTATAAGAATTATAAGTGATGAGTGATGAGTGATGAGTTGCAGTGGCTCATCACTTATCACTCATCACTCATCACTATTTAAAGTGTCCTAAAATACTCCAACACCTGCCTGGCCTCGTCTTGGGTGAGGTTCTGGTTGGCCATAGGCGAGCCGTTGAATTCCATCAGCAGTTTTTTGGCGATGGGGTCTTCTTTTACCATGACTTGAGGATTCAGAATCATGTTCATCACCCACTCTGGCGAGCGGCGTTCGAGGATTCCCTTTGGTGCTGGGCCGATGAACTTCTCGGTGGGTTTGTGGCAAGCCATGCATTTGGCTTCATAAACGGCCTTGCCTTTGTCGGCCATGGCTTGGTCAACGGATGCGCCCAATTCCACGGTGGTGATGGGGCCAATGCCTTTATTGGTCATCGGGTCGGCTTCTTCGGCCACCATTGACTTGGGTTTTGCCGCAGAATCGCCACCCGCAGCGGCTGGTTCCGATTTGTCGGAGGAGCAGCCGATGGCCGCAAGGAGCATCATCAATGCGAGGAGGTTTAAGACTAGCTTTTTCATAATCAACTGATTTTGAACGATTTTCATTTAAATTCAATCGAATTTCGGATACTTTTATCCTTTATTCGATGCCGCAAAGTTTGCCTGAGCGGATGGGTTGATTGATGACGATAGTCAGATGGTAGGCTGATAATAATCAGTAAAATAAAAAGGGTGTTTTTATCCTTTTTTTTGACTTTTGCAGGCTAATTTGTAATCCTTTCTAAAGAAATACGATGTTCACAAAAAGTTGTCAATACGCTATCCGGGCAGTGATTTACATGACGGAACAAAAAGAATCCTTGAAAAATATAGGTGTAAAGGAAATGGCCGATTCGCTGCAAGTACCGCAGCAGTTCCTCGCCAAGATTTTGCAACAGCTTTCCAAACACAATCTTATCAGTAGTGTGAAAGGCCCGAACGGCGGCTTCTACATCAGCGAGGCTAATGGCAAAGTGACCCTGCTTGACATTGTGGAGTGCATTGATGGGAAAGCGGCTTTGAGCAGCTGTATCTTGGGGATGCCCAAATGCGACAGCGAACACCCCTGCCCGTTGCACCATCATTTTTACGGGAGCCGGGAGGGGTTGAAAACCACACTATCGTCGTGTGAAATTGGCGAGATGTTGAATGGGAAGCTATGTTGAGGATTCGGTTCATTAGGTTTTATTAAATTGATAAGGGTTGATGGTGCAAGTGCCACTATCAACCCTTATCAATTTAATAAACCTTTATCAACCAAAAAACTCAACCTTTTTTTGGTCGTTCATATTGGCAGCAACTGTGCAGGTTTTCATACACTTTGTCGTCGGCCTTCACTTTGTCGGTATCGTGGCCAACCGCTGCGACGTTCTTGTGCAACTGGTCAAGCGTCACCACTTCTGGATTAAATTTAACGGTAGCCATCTCTGTGGTTTTGTCCCAGTAGGCATATTTCACACCCTTGACCATGAGGGCTTTTTCGATGCGCTCCTTGCACATGCCGCAGTTCCCATATACCTTGAATTTTTCAGTGATATTGCCACTGTCTATTTTGAATGACAATGAAAATGCGGCGATGGTTAGAATGGAAAAAAATACTGCTTTCATGTTGAAGAAATTTTATGCAAAGTAAAGGCAAATAGCGCTGTGTTTGTTTTACTGGCTTAGTTAAAACTGTGTGAAAACCACCCCTCTCACCCTCTCACTTCTCTCACCCTCTCACT
>JADLHE010000320.1 GCA_020848965.1 Saprospiraceae bacterium | reverse complement strand
TTGCCTTCATTGATGACTGAAATCTGCTGTACATTGTTCTCATACAACCATAGTTCCCCATTGGTGGTCAATAGGTCATTATCACCATCCAAATCAAAATCAGCATGCCCAATCGTAAAGCTTGGCGCAACGCTGCCTACGGTCCTCTGTTCATATTGCAAGGGCGAGGTGTCGGTGTTTTTAAACCATAGTATACCGTCACTGTTGTCACCCAGCACCGGATCTGGTATATCATCACCGTTTACATCAACTGGGTCTAGGCTGATAAAACCATAAATAGAGCTACCAGCATAAGCTACCCCTGGTTCAATCAAAAAATTGAAATTCCCTATATTGGTCAATACAACGTACTTTACTTCGCCCGCTGCTCCTATATCCATTTTACCATCTTTGTTATAGTCAGCTATTTCAACCTTGTTGATTTTATTAAATTCCGTCAAGGCCCAGGTCTTTGCTGTAAAATTGTTATTACCATCATTCTGAAAAGTTTCGAGATTAATACCGGTAAAAGCCTTATCATATCCCACAGCAATATCAATATCCCCGTCACCGTCCACATCCCCAGTCGAAAAGTTTCTAAAATAATCAGGAGTTGATAATAAAAGCTCCGTCTTAGTATAAGACTGGCTACCATTGTTGACGTAAATACTCAATGTATTAAAGTCAGTGTTACCGCCAATAATATCCATGTCACCATCTCCTTCCAGGTCTTGGAACTCTAAATCATTATCACCGTCCACACCCAAGGAATCCTCTACGAAAACACCAGTGCCATCGTTTTTTAAGACAAAAATATCGGAGCCATCATTTTTTGCCAATACAACATCCATATCACCATCCCCGTCATAGTCGGCAGCATCAGGATTGGCCCTGAAGCCAGCGTCATTTTGAAGCAAAATGGATTCAAAAGAAATCGGCGAGCCTCCATTGTTTCGTAGTAGGTAAATATCGCTGGAGGCACCGAAATTGATGTAATCAATACCGAAAACATCTTCATCGCCATCACCGTCGAAGTCAGCGATGGTAAAGCTGCCAATACCTGACTGAAGATTTATTTGCGTAAAATCTTGTGCATAGAGTTGAAACCCAGCAAGGAAGAACAGAGAAAGTAAAATTGATTTTTTCATGTAAAATAGGTTTGAAAAGTTAGTGTAAAGAAAGCGGTGCAGGCCATTTAGGTAGTAAAATCAACTAGTTTGTGTTTTAGAGAAACCCCTTCACTCAACTATTGAAAGACTTTTCCTTTCAAGCTGAACCACATTTTATCTGCAAAGAAAATGAAGTTCTGTAAACTAAAAAAATGTTACCCCCGTTTGGGCCAACCTTGTCCATATAATGATAGAACGGCACTGCTTGTTGCAAGCTGTGCTTGCATAAGGCCTTTGGTTGCGGCCGCTGACCACCGTAAGCCACCACATACATGACCTTCGTACTTCTGTCAGCCGCCGCAACCGTCAAGCGTCAACGAGCAAAGCTCGTGACGAGTGGGGACGGTTTTCGATTTAAATGATATATGGTGCGTTAGTGGGGAATAACCGCATACCCGTTCATGGACAGCCTGTTCATTTGCAAACTGAACAGAGCTTCTTTTTGGATGGGTGCTAAAAATAAACTTGCGAAAACTGGTCGCTTTGTACCAATTACTTTGGCTATTTCAGCTCAAAAATATACCTTTTTACATCTCCAGCCCCATCAAAATGGCTGCTTCAACCGGACAAAGCATGGTGCGTGGCTGATGAATAGAAAGGTCATGCCTTGTCAAAAGCGGTGGTTGTGCCATAAATTTGGGCGTAGTGCCACGATGGTTTTGTGCAGCGTGTACGATAAATGGGTGGCATAAATAAACCGTACCTGCCTTTCCTGTTGCAAGCACTTCTTCCTTTGTCGGTAGGGTATCTAAGCGTTGTGCCAGTTCCATGAATGAAAGCCCTTTATCTCCTTCGGGGGCCAAGATTTTTGCAACGTCAAAATGGGAACCCACCTTTATAATCGTTGGTGCGTCTTGCTCCGACACATCAGAAAACAAGAAAAGCATCAGCAAACCACGGGTTTTTGAGTGGATGTTTATTCGCCATTCCATATAATTATGGACATCGTCGCCTGGGAAACTTGCGTCAACATGCCAACCCGTGTCATTCGCTGGTGCTAGGCTGGGGAAGCGTATCGGAAATGAACCCAAGGTATTGCGTGGCAGCCAATTCCCTTTTCCGACCAATTGGTCAAAAGCTTGATGAAGCACGGAGGTATTTGCCGCTTTTACAAAGGGTTCAAGCCCCAACTCACCGATGCGGATGACGGGCTGCGTCCAAGTTTCAGGGTTTTCAGGGTCGCATTGGGTTGCTTTCCACAAAATGGCACGGCACTCATCAGCGATTTCGATGGGGAAGGCGTTTTCTATTTTGATAAAGCCTTTGGTGATGAAATGGTTGATTTGTGTGGTGGTTAGCGTTGGCATTTGTATTAAGGGTTGTGGTTGATTTGGGTTGGGTTTTTTGGCTAACGTTTGCACCAGCGACGTGACCAGCTTCTGCTGGACATGAGCGCTGGCGCAGTGTTGTGTCAGATTTTCAATTCATTTATTTCATTAATTTTTCTGCTAATTCTTTCTTTTGAAGAACGACCTCCTGGATAGTTAAAAATCTTCCTTCATGTTGTTCAATTTGGTCAATACAATTATCGATTTCTTTATATGCTCCATATTTATAATGGTGGTTTTTGAGAATATCTTCATATTCAACAAGATTCCATGCCCATTTTCCATTTTTAGGGATTTCACCTTTTGAAATCATCTTATTTGATATTATATTTTCCCAAACACTGCGAATCAGATGATTTCTGATAAAAGGCACAAACTTATTCTTGTATCCATCTATTAAGTCGGGTACGTGAAATAGCCCTATTTCATTTGTATTGCTTATACTACAAAATCCTGTGAATACATATCCTTCTATGTAAATTCCTATCATAATCCAGTCGTTGATTGCTTCAGGAATTTTGAATTCACTTTTTATCTCAATCATCTTTGTGTTAGCGAAAATAAAATCCTCTAAAGTATAGTTGCCCGCTGAATTGTCAATAATGTCAATCACGTTTCCTCCGAATACTTTTAACCAATCTTTATAACAAGAGGGCAAGGTGATATTAAAGTGATTTTCCGCAGACCTAATTTCCGAATCCGTGACACCTTTAATTGATTGTCCAATGCCATCAAACTCTGATAGAATCTCACTTCTTAAAGTTTCAAAATAGTTTCGGAAATCTTTCATTTCTTTTTTTTATTTGCATACAACGTTTGGCACTCACGCTGTGCTGCCCTGCGTTGGCATTGCGGATTGGGCTTTAGGCAGCATTGGCGAACATGCATAGTTCGATGAATTATTTATGTTATCATTTGCGCTCTTATTTCTCTAACATCTTCAATATCTAATCCAGTATAATTAACTATCTCTTCATCGGAGTATCCAAAATGCCGTATGTACCCCTCAACACTTTGAATTAATCGTCGATTTTTTAAATTACTTACCTCAAATAAATTCATTTTCAAATCATTGTTCATAAACTCACCTCCACAAAAATTATTTAATACATCAACGGTCAATTTATCACCTATATCGTGTAGTTCATATTCCTTGTCATCGAAAAGTACCTTGTTCGTTTCTTTGTTTAGATTTGCTTTTAAAAATTTTTCTTCTTCTTGCAAAGAACCTTCCTTTATAAGCATCCCTTCAAAACTACCGACAAGTGCTCTTTCTGAAAAACCAGAAATATTTATCCCATAGCCAAATAAATTTACACTACTCTGTAAAATTGCAGCCACGTATCGTTCGCTACTTTGATTGATATATTTTCTCGTCTCACGGTAATCTGTTACCGGCAATTCTTCTTCAATTAAAAAAGTTGGCAAGTCGGAATGAGTAATATAAATCAATCCATTTATTTGACCAATAGCAACTTGATTTTTTTCAGGATTTGAAACTGACAACAAATCAAATTGACCTAAATGATTTTTAATTTTAAAGCCCAAGCCAAAAACAAACTGGCTCAGTGTTTCATACTTGCAGCCTTTGGCAATAATGATATTTATTTTTAGCCCCATTTTTTTTTACTTTTTGTTTCAGCGAACAACGGCACTCCCGAAAACGAGTAAGTAAACCCGCATTGCGTCTTTACTTACTCGTTTTCGGGAAAGTAGCCTTTACCTCCAAAACACTTGCGACTAAGTAAAATACGAAACCCGTTATTACCAGCCTGTTTTCAAACCCAGCCCATCCCAGCCATCGCCAGTACGCCCTAAGTTTTTTTGAGTTCTCCCACAGCCTGTTTCTTTCGCTACAAAAATAAGCACAGCGCCTAACAATCCAAGCCTATCCCTGCAATTTTTTTTTAGAAGGTTCACATTACATCCTTCTTGGCGAACATTATCATCGTCTTTGGACACATTTGCGGCGTCTTTAGACACATTACCATCGTCTTTAGACACATTACCATCGTCTTTGGACACATTAGACCCTTCCAGACGAACATTTGCGGTGTCTTTGGACACATTACACCCTTCCAAACGAACATTTGAGTCGTCTTTAGACCCATTTGAACTAAAAAGACGCCCAGTTGAGTTGTCTTTAGACCCATTTGAACTAAAAAGACGCCCAGTTCGATCAATTTTACGCTCCGTTGAGTTGTGTCTTTCGACCCCATTCGATCAATTTTACGTCCCGTTCATCCTTCCAGACAACCACAGATACTAAAAAGACGCCCACAGATGGAATCTTTAGACTCATCGATTCTAAAAAGACGCCCATAGATGTCGTCTTTAGACCCATCGATTCTAAAAAGACGCCCACAGATGGCGCTTTAGACCCAACGATACTAAAAAGACGCCCAACGATGCCGTCTTTAGACCCAACGATGGCGTCTTTAGACCCAACGATGCCGTCCAGAGACCCAACGATGTTGTCTTTAGACCCAACGATGGCGTCCAGAGACCCAACGATGCCTTCTTTGCCATCATCAATGCCAATTTGCAACCAACAATACAACCCAATCGTTTTCCGTTACGACCTTTGCCATAAAATTCGCCCATGCTGACAAAAACCTTTGCCCTTTTTCTGCTTCTTACGTTGCCGCTTTGCCTGTTTGCCCAAGTGCGGGGCGTAGTCACCACGCCCACGGGCGAGACGCTGCCCTTTGCCTCCATCTACATCCAAGGCACCACGAACGGCACTACCACGAACAGCAACGGGGAGTATTCGCTGGCATTGCCCAAGGGCACGCACCAGTTGGTGTTTCAGTACATCGGCTACAAGCAGCAGGTGGAAACGGTGGTGGTGAAGGACAAGCCCGTGACCCTGAACGTGCAGATGCTGGAGGAAAGCATCGAACTGGCCGGGGTGGAGGTGCGGGCCAATGCCGAAGACCCTGCCTACCCGAAAATCAGGAAGGCCATTGCGAAGCGGGATTTCTATCAAAAACAAGTGGAGGAGTTCACTTGTGAGGTGTATATCAAGGGGAACATGAAGGTGCTGGAGTCGCCCAAAAAACTGCTGGGGCAAGACGTGGGCGACCTCGACGGCAACCTTGACACCACGGGGCAGGGCATCGTGTATTTGTCCGAATCGGTTTCCAAGCTCTATTTCCGGCAGCCCGACCAGCAGAAGGAGGTGATGGAATCGAGCAAGGTAAGCGGCAACAACCAGGGCTTCAGCTTCAACAGCGCCCAGGATTTCAATATCAACCTCTACAAAAACTATTCGGTCTTTGGCCGGAACATGGTGTCGCCCATCGCCGACAATGCCCTGAACCACTACAAATACCGCTTGGAGGGCACTTTCAACGACGAGGCGGGCCGCCAAATCAACAAGATTGCCGTGCTGCCCAAGAACTTCGCCGACCCGGTTTATCGGGGCTTCATCTATATCGTGGAGGACGATTGGAACATCCAAAGCGCCGACTTATTTACCACGGGCCTCTCGGCGCAGGTGCCCATGATTGACACGTTTTACGTGAAGCAGAATTTTGTGCCTATCGGCAAAACTTCGGAACCAACTTGGCGGATGTTCTCGCAGACCATCTCCATCACGGGCGGTTTTTTGGGTTTCAAATACGGGGGCAGCTTCACGGCCATCTACCGCAACTACGACCTGAACCCCAAGCTGGCCAAGGACTTTTTTGACAATGAGGTGATGAAGGTGAACGAGGGCGCCAACGAAAAGGACAGCAGTTATTGGAACCAGACCCGCCCTGTGCCGCTCACCAGCGAGGAGGTGGTGGACTATGTGAAAAAGGACAGCCTGCAAATCATCCGGGAGTCGAAGCCTTACATGGACTCCATTGACCACAAAGAGAACAAGCCGCAGTGGGGCGACCTGCTCTTCGGCTACACTTGGCAGAACTCCTGGAAGCGGAAGTCGTTCACGGTGGCCACACCTATCAACTCGGTGCAGTACAACCTCGTGCAGGGGCTGAAGCTGAACGTGGGACTCAGCTACCGCAAGTATTTTGATAAAAACCGGACGAAAATGCTGGAAACGGGCGGTCGGGTAAACTACGGCCTTGCGGAGCAAAAACTGCGGGCTGCGGGGGATTTCACTTGGCGCTTCAATCCCAAGACCTTTGCACAGTTCAGGTTCTCCGGCGGGCAGGAGGTGATGCAGTTTAATGAACTGGAGCCGATTTCTACGCTCTACAATACCATTTTCACGGCGTTTTACCGAAGGAACTACGCCCGTTTTTACGATAAAAAATACGTGAAAATGGACTACCAACAGGAGGTGGCCAATGGCATCCTGGCCTTTGGCGTGGCGCAGTTCGCCGACCGCTCGCCGCTGGAAAACAACACGGATTACAGCGTTTTTTACAAGGATAAACGGGACTTCAAGCCCAATACGCCCATCAACGACCATTTGCCCGATGCTGCTTTGCAACGCAGCCAATCCTTGGTGGTGGGCCTGAGTTTGCGCTTCCGTCCCGGCCAGAAGTTCATGAACTACCCCGACCGTAAGTTCATCCTTGGCAGCGACTTCCCCGACCTCTGGCTGCACTACCGCAAGGGCATTAGTGCCTTGGGCAGCGACGTGGACTACGACCGCCTTTCCGTCGCCATTTCAAAAAACGATATTACCATCGGCAAATATGGCGTGATGCGCTTCCGATTCGAGGCGGGCAGTTTTGTGAACAATAAGCGGCTCTATTTTCAGGATTACCGGCATTTTATGGGCAACGAAACCCGTCTGGGCAATAAGGACTACTACCTGTTCGCCTTCAAAATGCTGCCCTATTATGCGCACAGCACGGCCAAATCGTGGCTGGAGGGCCACTGGGAGCACGATTTCAAGGGCCTGCTCACCGACCGCATTCCCGGCTTGAAAAAACTGGGTTGGAACCTCGTCGCTGGCGCAAACCTGCTCTACACGACCGAGGAAAAGGATTACGCCGAGTTCTCCCTCGGCTTCGATGGCATCGGCTTCGCCCGCCTGCTGCGGGTGGATGTGGTCACGGCTTTCCACCAAGGCAAGCACCAAGGTTTTGGCTATATGGTCGGGCTTTCGTTGCCGCTGAATGAGCTGCAATTGTAGGGATGAGGGGTTAGGGATGAGGGATGATGCGGTACGTTTCATCCCTCATCCCTCATCCCTATTTTCCCTCATCCCTCAATCTCCTCCTCCCGCCAATTCGACGTAGCCATATAAACCACCACGATGCCCGTGACAACCATGAAGATTTTGGCTAAAAAGCCAAACAAGGCGCCGGGATAGTCTAGCCAGACCAGAAAACTGAGCTTCACGCCGACCAAACTCAGCACCAATGCCGAAAAACCCAAGATGAACAACAGAAATCCGACCGAAATCCACACTGTTTTTTTCATAATTCGTTGTTTTGTGCCGCAAAGGTAAAATGAATGATAAATCATGAATGATGAATGATGAATCATCGCACGGTCCCCATTCATCATTTATCATTCATCATTCATCATTTTAAAATGAAACTCGCCCACATCGCCCTCGTCGTCAGGGATTATGACGAAGCCATTGCGTTTTACACGCAAAAGCTCCATTTCCGCTTGGTGGAGGATACGCCGTTGTCGCCGACCAAGCGTTGGGTCATTGTCGAGCCGCCGGGTGATGGCTCCTGCCAATTGCTGTTGGCCAAGGCCGTCGGCGAGGAGCAGGAGTCCCGAATCGGCAACCAAACAGGCGGGCGGGTCTTTCTGTTTTTGCACACCGATGATTTTCAGCGGGATTATGCAAACCTGCTGGCGCAAGGCATCCAAATCGTGCGGCCACCCATCGTGGAGGCATATGGAACGGTTTGCGTTTTCGCCGATTTGTATGGGAATCTTTGGGATTTGATTGGAGGGATGAGGGATGAGGGATAAGGGATGAAACGGGCCACTCATCCCTCATCTCTCATCCCTCATCCCTATCTTTACGTTTTGCAAACAATAACAACCATTTGAACCTTCGCCGACCATTCAAAATCCTGCTGAAAAGCTTGGCTGCGTTGCTGCTCTTGCTGGCCTTGCTGCTTTTCGTGCTGCACCAGCCTGCCACGCAGCGCTGGCTGACGCCGAAATTGGAGGATTGGCTGGCGCAAAAACTAAAGACGGAGCTGCAGATCGGCGGGGTAGGGGTCAGGTTCCCGAAGATGCTGGAAATCAAGGACTTGCAGCTAAAAACCCCCGAAGGCGACTCGCTGCTGCAAGTGGGCAGCCTCGCCGTTGACCTAGACATGTGGGCTTTGCTCGACCAACAGGTGGTGCTGCAAAAAATCGGTTTGGAGAACGCTGATGTCCGGCTGCGGCAAACGAATGGGAAGGCCAATTTCGACTTCATCCTCGATGCTTTTTCAACAACGGAGTCCACGCCCAAACCCGATTCCACGGGCGGCTTCCAATTGCTGCTGGATGGCGCTGCCCTGCAATTGCACGAAGTGGATTTCAGTTTTGACGACCTTGATAATCAGCAGTTTATCGGGGCGAGGGTGGGGGATTTGAAACTGAAATTAAAGGCAGCGGATTTGGAAAAACTGCGCTTTGAAGCCTCCGATTTCACCTTATCCGATTCCAAAATCACCTACCGTGACCGCTCCACCGCCAGTCCAGACAGCAGTGCCGCCACGGTTTTCGGGTTGTTGCTCCGCAATGCCAGCATCGAAAACTCGCAAATCGCCTACGAGAACAAGGACTTGAAGTTGGACGCCAATTGGCACAAAACGGCGCTGACCGATTTCGCCCTGAACCTCGACGAGCAAGGCGTCAAGCTCTCAGCGCCGAACCTCGAACTTGAAAACAGCGACCTCGCCTTTAGCCAATCGCAAGCCAAGCCCACCCCCGGCAGCTTCAACGCTGCCGATTTTGAATGGAAAAACCTGAATGCCCAAATCAGCGATTTCAAGATAGAAAACGACGCTATCCAACTGAAAGTGGAGCAGCTTTCCGGCGAGGAGAAATCGGGCATTTCCATCCAAAAACTGGCCGGGGAACTGGCCTACTCGCCCGCCGCTTTGGACGTGAAAAAGCTCGATTTTCAGGCCAATACAACGAGCTTGAAAGGCGATTTCAATTTGCAGTTTGGCCGGGAGGGGCAGCCGCCATTGTCCAATTTCAAAGTGAATTTGGGCGCATCGGAAGGCAAGCTCGGAGACCTACTGAAGTTCCTTCCGCCCGACCCATCGCTGGCCGATTTGAAGCAAATGAAGGACACCCGCTGGGCCATCAAAGGCGGCTTGCAGGGCGATATGAAAAACTTGAAAGCCACGAACCTCGACTTTAGTTTTGGCAAATACACTTACCTGCGCTGCAATGGAACCCTAACGCAAATCGCTGATTTACAGCGCATTGGCGGTAACCTGCAAATCACGGCGCTGCAATTCGACAAGGACGATTTCACCCCGTTCCTGAAAGGAAAAAACTGGATGCTGCCTGCCTACGCTGTGCTGTCGGGTAGGGTGGCCGGGCAGTCGGGCGCTTTGAACCTCGACGTGAAGGGCAGCTTCGGCAACCTCGATTCCTTGGCCTTTGCGCCCGTGCTGTCCGATACGGCCTATTTCGACTTGGCGGGCAATCTGAGCGGCTTTACTAGCACGAAATCCCTGCGTTTCGACCTCGACCTGCGGCGGCTGGAGGCAAGGGGCGAGCAGTTCGCCGATTTCGTCCCGAAAAGCATCCAACTACCCGACCTGATGAGTGCAACGGGTAAACTGAAAGGCAGCCTTGCCGACTTGAACGCCGACCTGAAACTGACTTCAATACGGGACAACAGGACTAGCAAAATTGCCATTATTGGCGATTTGTTCCAGCTCGACCAGGCGGACAGCTTGGGTATTGACCTAGCTTACCGTGGCATTATTAACAAGCATGAACTCACTGCATTTGTGCCAGATTCTGTGCTAAACCAGTATCTCGATTTGCCACAATATTTCACCGTAGAAGGCAAGGCAAAGGGTAAGCCCACCGACCTTGTGGCAGACTTGTTGCTCGGCCTTGGTCGGCAAGGCAATTTAAAATTGGAGGGCAGTTTAAATGGTGAAAAATACAAGGCAGACATTGTGGGCAATGGCCTGAAAATCAATGAATTGATGGCCGATAGCCTTGTGCCGCAACTCGAAAACCTGAGCCTCTCGATGCAGTTGGAAGGCGATGGTTTTGATGTTAAAAAAACGGCCAAAGCCAAGCTATCCGGGCAAATCAAATCGCTGACTTGGGAGGGAAAAAACTTCGAGGACATTGCCCTCGACGGGAACCTGAATGCTGGGAAATTCGCAATTGACCTCAAAAGCCCTGACCCACGGTTGAACCTTGTTTTGACGGCAAACGGAGCCATCAATGAAGCATTACCGATACTGAATTGGACGGCCTTTTTCAACTGCCTCGACCTCAAAGCACTCGGATTTTCGGAGAAAACCGCAACGGCCTGTTTCAAAATGGACGGCTTTGCCTACGGCAATTCACTGGACACACTCGATGCCAGTGTCACGCTGGATGCCATTGATATTCAATTAGATACCTTGCGTTTGAAGCCCACAAAAACCACCTTGAATGCAGAATTGCACAATGATGAAAACCGAATAGTTGTGCTTTCGGAATGGTTGAGCGCCGAACTGAAAGGCCATTTCGACCTCACACAATTGCCGCAGTGGGCAGATGCATTTAGGCAGCATTATTTCAAAACAAATGCTGCAAATGTCCAAACGATGGACATCCGCAACGACCAGATTTGGGTCAATCTTTCGGTGACGGAACCATCGTTTTTCACCAGTGGCCTTGTGCCCGGGCTTTCGGGCTTGAAAGATTTAAAACTCGAAGGTTTTTTTAATGGGCAGACAAATAGGTTCCATCTGAATACGAATTTGCCCTTGGCCAGCTACGACGGCTGGACGGTGGAGGGGCTGGAGTTCACCGCAAAAGGCAATGGCCAAACCGCCGACTATGCCCTGAAAATCCCCAAAGTGGAGCAATACGATGAAGCCTTCGTGCGTGACCTCAACCTCACGGGCGACCTCAACGGCGAGCGGGCAACTGCTCTATTGACGGCCTTAGACAGCTTGGGCAAGGAGCGCTTCAAAGTCGGCCTTTTTGCTGATGCGGAGAGCTTTAAGGAGGGCTACACCCTGCATTTTAATCCATCGCAACTGCTTGATTATCAGTCGTGGACGATTGATGCGGAGAACAGCCTGAGCATTGCGGGGCAGGATGTTTCCATTAAAAAATTCTACCTGAACAACGGCGAGCAATCGCTGCGCTTGGATGGCAAAACGGCGCTGCAAACTGATGGACAGCGCAGCTTGGACTTCGAGGCGAAGTTGCGCCAGCTCCGCCTCGACAATTTCACCGCCTTCCTGAAAGGCATCCTCGACAATCCCGTGGGCCTGCTGGATGGCGACCTGACCTTGGGCGGAACGATGGCATCGCCCCGACCCGATGGCGAGCTCCAACTCAATGGCGTTGCCGCAACAATTGCCACAACGGGCGTGCGATACAAACTGAGCGACAAGGCGCTGGTTTTCACAAAAGACGGCCTCGACCTGACGGGCCTCACCCTCACCGACCCCCGCTCCAATCTGCTGACCATCAACGGTTTGCTGCGCACCACGAACTGGGCCGACCTGCGCTACGACCTCCAAATCGCTTCGAAAAGATGGCAGGTGATGGACACCCACGAGAAGCCGGGCGTGGAATATTTCGGTAAGCTGTACGCAGGTGTGAGCGGGACGGTGCGTGGCCCATTGGCACAGCCTGACATCAACCTGACGGCGAAACCGCTCAGCGGCTCCAAGCTCAGCTATATTTACGACGATGCGGCATCGAGTGCGGATGGCAACGGTTTGGTGGTCTTCGTTAGCAAGGACGATGGCAAAAAAACAAAGCCCAAGGCTGCTACTTCCCAGAAATATCCCTTTCACCTGAACATGAATTTGGAGATGAACGACAGCCTGAAATTGAAAGTGGTAACCGACCCCGGCACAGGCGACAGCTTCGAAGGAGAATTGGACGGGCGCTTGAGTTTGGAGATTTTTCCCGATGGAAAAATGAACTTGGCTGGCCGCTGCTACGTGAAAAAAGGCGTTTACCATTATTCCTATCA
>JADLHE010000319.1 GCA_020848965.1 Saprospiraceae bacterium | reverse complement strand
CGCAAAGCAACTCACCCATTTGGTCACATTTGCGAAGGATGAGCCACTGATTTTAATAGTTGCCATCCAGCCTTTTATGGTCGTGTACTCAACGCCTTCCAGCAGTTTATCATTAATGGCACGGGCACGGCGCTGCACCATCAATCCTCCCGGCAGTTCGCCGTCAGAATGGCATCCTTTGTAAATGCAACGGAGCATCGTGTCCCAAATTTTCAACAACCCCGTGCGAATCTCGGCTTCGGCTCGCCAAGCAAGTTCGTTTTTCCAGACAATTTCATGAATGGAAAGCCCCGTACTTTCTACATATCGCCGAATATCCGCCTCACGGTCAATCGGGTAGGGGAGTTCAATGGATTGATGGGCCGTAGGTTTGCTCTCCTCTTGAATTACGAAGCCACCGCCGATGGAATAATAGGTTTCTGCTATACCTTTTCCGTTGGAGTATTGCGCTACAAACGTCAGCGCATTGGGATGAAACGGCAGCTTTTCATAAATGAAAGCGATGTTTTCCAAAGGGAAAAAAGGCACTGTTTGCACACCATTCACATTCAGCTTATTGGCTTCGTAAATGCTGGCGATGTAACCATCAATTTTCTCGACTTCGATGGTGGTAGGGTGGTGCCCCATCAATCCGAGCATCACAGCGATGTCGGTGCCGTGCCCTCGTCCGGTTTTGGCCAATGAGCCATAAAGCTTAACATGTATTGACTTAAGTTTGCCGAGTTCCAACTTTTCCAAAAACTGGAGTGCGGCAATCCAAGGCCCCATTGTATGCGAGCTAGATGGGCCAACACCAATTTTAAAAATATCAAACACACTGATTCTTTCCATACAGTCAACAGGATAGTGAATGGCCAAAGGTAGCACACTAGCGCCAATTGAAACCTTTTCAAAAAATGTGGCTAACTATGCAACCATTTTTCCTGAAAATGAACCGTATCCAACTTCTTATTCTCACAATCTAAATTCGATGAAATTCAAAACCTTTACGTTCCTATTTGCTATTTATGCTGCCTTGGTAATGCTCGCATCTACCAAGCTTGACCCCAACAACCCACCTGTTGGCCGTACTGGCGCACCAGGTGAAACGACCTGCCAAACTTCAGGTTGCCATTCAGGTGGCAGCTATACGGGTACAGTTGAAATCACGGGAGTCCCCGACACCGTTGTGGCTGACCAAGTTTATTCTATCACCTTGACTAACACCAGCAATGCTGTAAAATCTGGGTTTGAATTGACCGTATTGAATAGTGCAAATCAAAAAACGGGCGTGCTTACGGCGGGCACTGGTTGCTCTATAGGCAATGGCGGTGGCAGACAATATGTTCGTCAGTCCAGCCCGCACACGTTGTCTGGAGGCAGCACTTCCTGGACCTTTACTTGGAAAGCTCCAACTACGGTTGTTGGTGATTCCATTTATTTCTACTACGCTTCTTTGTGTGCCAATGGTACGGGCAATGACCATGGCGACAATGCACTCAAGGGCAGCAAAACTGTAGTACTCCCAACGCCCATTTCTGGTTCAAATGAAGTGGAACTGAAATATTCAGTAAGTGTCTATCCAAACCCAAGTGCAGATTATCTCAATGTTGACTTTTCAGGAAAGGCAGGAGTCAGCATCCTCAATATTGCTGGTGAGCAGGTTTTCCAGTCCTCTGTTGTGAATCATGGACGCTTCGATATTTCTAAACTGAACGCAGGTTTTTACTTGGTTAAGTTCGATGTGAACGGTGAATCGTTTACCAAGTCTTTTGTGAAAAAATGAGCAATTTTCTCCAATAAAGAAAGGGCATGGCGGTTGCGCCATGCCCTTTTTCTTTTTAAGAAACCACACTTTTAATGGGTTTCCATATCGTGTGAAATCAGCTTCTCTGTTATTTCTTTGTTCCAATCTGGCTCATCTTCAGCCTTTTTAACTCCCAAAAACGCCTTGAATCGGCCTATCAATTCACGGAAACCCTCAATGAATTGGAACATAACCGGGACAATGAACAGGGTTAGCACCATCGAACTGGTCAAGCCACCAATCAAGGCCCAAGCGAGGCCATTTTTCCATTCAGAACCTGCACCTTTTGCCAAGGCAATGGGCAAAAACCCAATGGACATGGAAAGTGTGGTCATTAAAATTGGGCGTAAGCGGGTACGGCCTGCCGCAACAAGCGCCTCAATGGTAGTCATTCCACTGTCTTTTTTGGCGTGGCTGGCAAAATCCACCAGCAGGATACCGTTTTTGGCAACAAGACCCAGCATCATGATAAGTCCCAACATGGAGAAGATATCAATCACGCTAAGGGTCAAAGCCATTGCCAAGAATGCACCCGAAATTGCAGGCAGGATGGAAAAGCCCACCACCAATGGGTAGGACCAGCTATCGTACAAAGCCACCAAAATCAAGTAAACGAAGGTCAACGCAGCAAAAAGTGCAAGCAAAAGACTGGTAAAACCCTCAGCTTGGTTCTTCAAATCGCCTTCATACATGATGGTTATCCCTGATGGCGGTTTCATGGAACCTGCTATCAGCGCATTGATGTCGGTGCCAATATCGCCACTTGGGCGGCCAAGCACTTTCGACTTTATCAAAACGGAAGGCTGGCGGTTCAATCGTTCCAATTGATTAGGCCCCGTTGTTTGCTCAACGTTCGCAAATTGACTAAGTTGAATCAACTGGCCTTGGTTGTTCATCAATTTCAGGTTTGCTATATCGTCCACACTGTTCCGGTTAAACCCGTCCATCTTGACATTGATGTCGTACTCTTTGGAACCAGCCCTGAATTGCGCATCGGTATTTCCGTTAAATGCAGTGGCCATCGTCCCACCTACCATGTCCATCGTCAAGCCAAGCTGTGCCATGCGTTCCCGGTCAACAGTCACTTTGATTTCGGGGCTGCCTTCTTCGATGGAAAGTTTTGGTTCCAGTGTTCCCTGAATCTTTTTGATTTCCGCCAATAGCTTTTTGGCGTAGTCCATCACTTGTTCTTTATCGGAACCAGCCACGAAAATCTGTAGTGGGTCTTCATCTGCACCACCAAAGAAGCTAACTGGGGCCGTCGTCACTTTTACACCTGAAAGTTCCCTTTCCAGTTCGTTCCGAACTCGCTGTGCGTAAATATCTGTAGTGACCCCGGCTCGCTGGTCTTGTGGTACCAGTTTCATGGTCATTTCAGCGACGTAAGCCGTTGACTGACTACCGAACATGCCCGATGATTTGCCGATGGTTGAGAACACCTTGGTAACCTCCTTCTTTTTCTTGAAAAAATCCTCGGCTTTTTGTGTGGCTAGGTTTGTTTCATGAAGGGTGGCATCCTTTGGCAGCTCCAATTTCATGATAAACTCGCCACGGTCACCCGGTTGAATGAAGGCTGTGCCGATATAGCCATTTGATATTAAGCCAAACGAGCTGACAAACAAGAAAATAATCAGCACGAACACAGCTAATGAAGGCAAAAAGAGATTGTAATGGGTCTTTCTTGGTTTGCCGTCTGCGGCTGTTTTTGCCTCGGCCAATCTTACTTTTTCTGGGCTGTATTTTATTTTGATTGGATTTAAAACCCTGCCCAGCATTCGAGCGTACCATTCATTTATATTGTGCAATATCCGCTCGAAGCCATTGAGTATCATTCCCCAAACTGTCTTGTTGTTGAAGTTTTCCAATTTGGAAAAACGGCTGGCGAGCATCGGCGTCAAGGTGAATGACACGAAGAGGGACATGAGCGTGGAAAACGTGACCACCAAGGCAAATGAACGCATGATATTGCCAACGATGCCAGAAGTCAGTGCTATCGGCACGAAAACCACCACGTCCACCAAAGTAATGGACAAAGCTGTAAATGCGATTTCATTCCGGCCAATCAATGCCGCTCGTTTTCGCTTTACACCGTGCTCCATGTAGCGGTAAATATTCTCCAAGACCACAATGCTGTCATCCACGAGGATACCAATCACGAGCGACATTGCCAGTAAGGTCATCAAGTTCAAAGTAAAGCCCGCTGCGTACATCATGATGAAAGTTGCCACCAACGAAGTTGGGATGGCCAACATCACGATGATTGCATTTCTGATGGAGTGCAGGAAGAACAACATGACTACAGCCACCAATACGATTGCCAATAAAAGGTCGTGACTAACTGCATTTACGGCTTCAATGGTGAAATCGGTTTGGTTGTTCGCAATTTCATAATTGAACTGCTTGTCCTTGTACTGTTCTTTCAACTTGTTGAGCTGCTCAATGACGCCTTCGGCAACCGCCACGGCATTCGCATCGGTAGTTTTGAGCACTTGTACCCCAATTGCATTATTGCCATCCACACGGCTAAGGCTGGTAATGTCTTTCAAACCATCCGTTACTTCCGCAACCTCTGACAGTTTGACGGGCAGGCCGTTTAGCATTGAATTTGCGACTACTAGCCCTTGCAAATCCTCCACAGTTTGGAATTTCCCAGCCAAACGGATAATTACCTGCTCATCTTGGTTTTCGATTTTCCCGGTCGGAAAATCCAAGTTCGCCTTTTGAATGGCCTGTACCACTTGAAGGATGGTCATGCCCCTTGCTTCCAGTTTTTGGCGGTTCACCAATACTTGAATTTCTCTTTCTTGACCACCAATGATGCGCACATCGCCCACGCCCTCAACGCTCGAAATAGCGGGCTTGAAACGGTCATTGACCAAATCAAAGAATTCTGCAGGGTTTGCGTTTGTTGTGACCCCAATGCTCAATATCGGGAATTCATCAGATGCGAACTTTGTCAAAGAAGGTGGGTCTGCATTCTCTGGCAAGCTTCTGGCATTTGCATTGATTTTGCGCTGAGCTTCCTGCAAAGCGAGGTCAATATTGGTACCGTCTTTAAGTTCTATGAAAACAAAGGAAAGGCTTTCAAAAGAGGTGCTTCGCAATGAAACAATGTTCTCCATGCTCGATACCGCATCCTCAATGTTCCGGGTAACAGAGTTCTCAACCTCTGAAGGGTTTGCGCCAGGATAAACGGTTTGTATAATGACAAACGGAGCGCTGAATTTTGGTATCAGTTCATAAGCGAGCTGCTTATAGCTGAACACCCCCAAAATCGTTAAAACAATGAAAATAACGAGGATGAAGGAGGGTCTTTTTATTGATAGTTCGGTAATAGACATAGGTTTGGATTTCACGGTTTCAATTACTCATAGTGCATTTGGTTTTATAGAACCAAATGATCAATCCATGAATTTTGAGGCTATTCTTAGTTTTCAGCGACATTGATATCCTTGCCATCTTCGAGGTTAATCTGGCCTGAAACCACAATTTCATCGCCAGCACTTAGGCCCTCCCTGATTTGAACGAGGTTGTTGAATACATTGCCAGTCACGATGGGTTTCAAAACGGCTTTACCAGACTCCACGACATAGATTTTTGCATCCTGCAAACTGCCCACAATCGCTTCCCTTGGAACAGCAAGCACCTGCCTTGAGGCTCCCCCTTTGAAATAGACTGTGCCCGTCATGCCAGCCTTTAGCACATCGCCCGTGTTGGCGATTTCTATTTCCACCAAATAACGACGGGAAGCGTCTGCGTTCACGTCAATAAATGTCACCATACCTTCAAAATTACGGTCAGGGAAAAGGTCGGCTTTCATGCCGATTCGTTGCCCTTTTTTTACCGTCACAACTTGCTCTTCTGTCAGGTAAACCTGCATTTTCAATCGGCTAATATTGGTGATGGTGGCCAATTGCATGGCTGGGGCAATCAAGGAGCCTTTTTCCACCATTTTCCCAGTAACCACACCAGAAATCGGGGCTTTTACATAGCTCATGGTTATTTGTTTTTCCGTGCCTTTGATTTGCTGCTTCAAATTTTCGATGCCGAGCTTGGCATCATCTATCTGCTGTTGCGTCACGCCACCTTCTCCCAATAACCGCTGTAACCGACTCAGGTCGTTTTCCGCTTTGGCAAGGTTGGTTTTTGTGGTTTCCAACTGAATTCGGAGCAAGT
>JADLHE010000318.1 GCA_020848965.1 Saprospiraceae bacterium | reverse complement strand
TGTACCTCCACGATGGGCCGCAGCCCCACGGCGCTCATGCCCACCGTGCTGCCGATGATGAACGCCTCCTGGATGGGCGTGTTGAACACCCGGTGGTCGCCAAATTTCTCGGCCAAGGTCGCTGCTTCCCGGAACACGCCGCCGAGCCTTCGGCCAACGTCCTGCCCGTACAGCAGGCATTCTGGGTGCTTCTGCATCAACTCTTCTATGGCGAACAGTGCGCAGTCCACCATCACTTTCACTTCGCCATTGGCGGGTTCCCGCTCGCCCTGCTCCTCGGTGACGGGCGTCGGGGCGAAGTCGTGGGTGTAGAGGTCTTCGGGACGGGGGTCTTCGGCGGCCTTGGCCCGCTCGTAGTCGGCCTCGACGAGCTTGCGAGCTTCGCCCTCCAGTTTTTTCAGTTCCTTTTCGGTGAAACCGACTTCGAGCAATTGCTTTCGGAAAATGGGGTAGGGGTCACGGCTTTGCGCCTCCTCCAAATCGTCCCGATACCATTCCTTGCGCACCCCGGAAGTGTGGTGGTTGAGCAGCGGCACTTTTACATGCACGAGGAAGGGCCTGCGCTCCTGCCGCATGGTTTCTATGACTTCTTGCAAAACAGCGTAGCATTCCATGAAATCGCTGCCGTCCATGCGCCTTGTTTCTATTCCATGAAAACCTTTGGCATAATCGGCGGCATCCTGTGCACGGGTCTCGGCGGCATTGGCGGAGATGTCCCAGCCGTTGTCCTGCACGAAATAGAGGATGGGCAACTGCTTGAGGGCCGCCATTTGCAGGGCTTCGGCCACCTCGCCTTCTGTGACGGAGGCGTCGCCGAGGCTACAAATTACGATTGACGATTTACGATTTACGATTGGAGCAGCAGTAGCCCCCAATCGTAAATCGTCATTCGTAAATCGTAAATATTCTTGGTATTGCAAGCCCATCGCCACCCCCGTCGTCGGTATCGCCTGCATGCCGGTGGCGGAGGACTGGTGCGGGATTTTGGGCTTATCGTCGTCTTTCAGACTTGGGTGGCAGTAGTAGGCACGGCCGCCGGAGAAGGGGTCGTCCCGCTTGGCCATGAGCTGGAGCATGAGGTCGTAGGGCGTCATGCCAATGGACAGCAGGATGGAGTCGTCACGGTAATAGGGCGCTACCCAGTCCTGCGGCAGCAGTTGCAGGCCGAGGGCTATCTGTGCGGCCTCGTGCCCCCGGCTGGTGGCATGTACGTACTTGGCGACGAACTTGAAGTTTTCTTCATAAACTTCCGTGAGGCTCTTGGCCGTGGCCATGAGGCGGAAGGCGGTCTGGAGGGTTGAATTTTGTATGTTGGTTTTGCTTAGAATCATTGATTAGGCTGTATAAATTGACACTCTTGAAGAGAATTCAAGGGTCATTCAATTTCAAGGGTTATGGTGTTTAATTTTTCTTCAACTTTCATACCGGGTAAAGTGGCATAAATTTCATCGAAAACGACTTTGTCGCCCGGTAAAACCTTTGCCAAGGCGGCTTGCGTAGCATCACTAAATACATTCCCTTGGGTTTTTTCAAATGCAATCAATTCGCCGTTCCTGATGATGCTTGTTTGGAATCGTGTGACGTGAATGGTGCCGTCAATATCTCGTTTGGGTATACCAAGAGCCATATTAATGATTAACCCTTTTTGAGCCTTTAAAAAGCCAAGCTTCATTTTGCCTGAAGAACGGTTCCCTATCGTGGCAGTCTGCGTGGGCCAGTGAATCACAGCGATTTCTTTTTCACCCAAAAGCAAGGTGTCCCTGCCTTTAATTTGATGAATGAACACCTTCGCATCACCTACCCACATGGCTGTATAACTCCAATCACAACCGTTCCCTCCATTGCGCATGATTTTACCATTATCGGTTGTCAAGTGCAAGGATTGACAAGGAATGTTTTCAACTACAACCGTCAAAGGGAAGTCAATCCATGGGTAAACAAGTTGGTACGTATGATTTTCGATGGCGATTTTTTGGCAAAACAGATTGCCACAAGCCAATAGAAAACCAAATGACGGCATCCATCGCTTCATTTTATTTCTGTTTAAACGCTTCAATCGCATTCCTCGTAAAATCCGACAGCACCAAACGCCCACTGATGCCCGCCCGCTCGTCCAGCAGCGTGTCCCAGTTTTCGGTGCCCTGCCAGAAGACCCGCTTGAGTTCCCGCATGGCTTCCGGGCTGGAGTTGATGAGGATTTTCGTGAAACGCTCTAGGTAGTCGTCCATTTGTTCGGTCTTTTCAAAAACCTCGTTGAAAAGCCCTTTTTCCTTGGCCCAATAGGCCGTCTGCCACTCGGTAGCGTTGATGGCCATTTGACTGAAGGCCGACAGCCCCAACTTGCGCTCACAGGCTGGGCCTACCACGAAGGGGCCGATGCCCACGGCCAACTCGCTCAGGCGCACCGTGGCCCATTGGGTGGCCATGCAGTAGTCCGTTGCGGCAGCAAGCCCCACGCCACCACCGACGGCCTTGCCCTGCACCCGCCCGATGATGAGCTTGGGGCAGCGCCGCATGGCATTGATGACATTGGCGAAGCCAAGGAAAAACCGCTTGCCCGTTTCAAAATCACGAATGCTGGAAAGCTCGTCGAAACTGGCCCCGGCGCAGAAGGTGCGGTCGCCTGCGCTGCGTAACAAGATGATTTGCGAGTCCTGGTCGGCTCCGGCGGCTTCGATGGCCTGCACGAGTTCGGCGAGCAGCCTGCCAGGCAGGGAGTTTTGGGCGGGGTGGGAGAATTCGATGGTTGCAACGCCGCCTTTTACCGTAAGCTCGACGCTGCCTTGTAGGGTTTTATCCATGTAAGGGCAGAATTTTATAAGGTAGTAATTGGAGACAAAGGTAAATGAATGGTTCGAGACCCGCCAAAAATGGTTTATCTTACAGTCCGAAGCATATTTTGGCCAAATGACCGAATAGCGAGTTCAAAATTTCGTATTGAACCGTAAAACTGGCCGACCTCCAAGCCAAACTTTCTATCTGCCAAACAATGGTTAATATTATCTAAATTTCGATACAACTTATTTTTGAGTTTTGCTCATTTTTTTTGTGGATAAATTTGGACAGTCAATTTTTTTTTCGACTTTTGTGCATCCTATGCTCTATCGTTATTTGAGGCACACCTAAGATAGGCTCCTTTCCCATAAGGGGCAAACTAGAGAAATGCTATAGAGAAGACTGTGACGAGTTCAATTCTTACTGATACAACTTGGCTGTAAAGATTCGACTTTTTGCTTACCCGGTAGGAGCATTACAGCAAGGCAAAACCAAGGCTTATGACAAGGATGATCACTCAACCGGTGCTTGAGGAACTACTACACAACAGTCTAGAAACACAATTTATAACAACAGCAAAACAGCAGCGAAATGAACGCCACGTACAAAACGATTGTATCAGGTTGCCTAGAATTCGGCAACGCAAGAAGCTACGAGCAAGTGCTTAAACTGTACCTGCATCGTACGGAAAACTATTACCGCAACGATATCCTCCTCAAGGCGGAAGAGGTTTTCCAGGAAGAAACCTTCATCCTTTCCATTCCTCGTTACATCAAAGAGTGTCCTGAAAAAAGTTGGAAGAACACGCTCAACATGTTGGAGTACATGGCGGAGTATGCCATTGCTGGCGACCTGAAGGCGTGGGTCATCCAAGACGGCAAAATCATTGACCAGCGGGTGATTGAGCCTGCTGGCGACAAATCAGCCACGCAAGCCTTCATCCAAGGCCGTGAAATGGTGAAAACAAAGGGCTTGGAAGAGGAGGCAATGAATGCCCTCAACCGGGCTATTGATAAATTTGAGCGCAACGCCCTCGCTTACGAGCGTCGTGGCTATGTGAACTATCGCCTTCGCAACTACGACGATGCGATGTACGATTTCACCAAGAGCATTGACATCAACCCGAACATGCCCGATGCCTACTGGGGCAGGGCTAATACGAAGGTCAAAAAGAACGATATTCAGGGCGCTTTGGCCGATTTGGAACTGGCCATTGCCAAGTCCATACCGCACCAGCCCGTCTATTGGAGCGCACGCCGACTGAAGGGCGAACTCCACTTGGGCTTGAGTGAGTTCGAGAAGGCCATTTTTGAACTGAAATTGGTGATGAACCGCCAGTTCAAGGAAGACGACCCGAACTACAAATGGCAGCCAAACGTGCTTTTCAACTATGGAAAGGCGCTCTGCGAAATTGGCCAGTACACCGATGCCGTCAAGGTTTACAACAACATGATGGGCTACAATATCCAGCGGGAATACACCCCATCCAAGGCGGAACAACTGTTCAGCCGGGGCGTCGCCCGACAAAAGGCTGGCGAGAGTGGCTTCGTGAACGACATCAAGGAAGCTGCCGTGCTCGGCTCGAAAAAAGCCGCTGCCATGCTGGAGGCCATCGCTTGAACATGATTTCAAATGAGAGTAAAAAAGGGCTGTCGCTGATGCGGTGGCCCTTTTTTCTTTTAGCTTCTTGCAATCTGCCTATTTTTCCGTCGTTTTCAACACCGAATTTTCAAATCCAAAAAATGACTCGATTTTTTTGCCTTTTCCTGTTGGTTGCCGTTGGCACACAAGCATTTGCCCAAAAAAAGTTCACGACCGCCAAGACCGCCAACGACAAGCTGAAGACCATCTTTGACCGTGGCAACCGTATGTTTGACCTAAAGCAGTTGGACGATGCCATCGAGGATTTTGAAAAGGCGCTGAAAACTGACCCGACTTTCATTGATGCGCAGATACAATGGGCGAACGCCAAAAACGCACAGGACAAACTGGCTGAAGCAAAAACTGGCTACGAAAAGGCCATTGCCATTGATTCGTTCTACGAACCGAACGTCTTTTACAGCTTGGGCATCGTCGAGTTTGAACTGAAGAATTTTGAGCAGGCCGCCGCACAGATGGATTTTTTCCTCAAAAAAGCGCCAAAAATCAGCCCAAGCCGCAAGGCCAACGCCAAAAAATACCTCGAAAACGCCCGGTTTTCCGCCAAGGCATTTGCCCATCCAGTGCCGTTCGTGCCCAAGAACTTGGGGCCGAACATCAATACCCCACGGCCGGAGTACCTGCCCGCACTCACCGCC
>JADLHE010000317.1 GCA_020848965.1 Saprospiraceae bacterium | reverse complement strand
TTTTATGGTTGATAAGAAGTTGATAATGGTTTACGAGGTTGATTTGGCGTCGTAGAATATTAGCTTATAAAGCGTTGATAATCAAATTTTTAAAACAAAAACAAATTGATTTTAAAATAGGAGAACGCCAAAAACTTGATTTCCCCGACAGGGTAGGGTAGGGCTAATTTTGAAAACTCAAAGATGAGAAATTGCTGGATTGTTGAATTGTTTGATGGTTTTCCGCAGCCCAGCCGCCCCAACAATAAAGCAATTCAACCATAAAACAATCATGAAATGGCTACACAAGTCCACATTTTCGACACTACCCTCCGGGACGGCGAGCAGGTGCCCGGCTGTAAGCTCAACACGGCCCAGAAAATCGAAATCGCCCGTGCCTTGGAGGAACTCGGCGTGGACGTCATCGAGGCAGGCTTCCCCATCAGCAGCCCCGGCGATTTCGAGGCAGTGAACAGGGTGGCAAACGCCGTCCGCCGCCCGACCGTCTGCGGCCTCAGCCGTGCCGTCGAAAAGGACATCCGGGTAGCTGCCGAGGCGCTGGAAGGCGCCGTCCGCCCACGTATCCACACGGGCATCGGGGTGTCGGAGATGCACATCCGCTACAAGCTCCAAACCACCCCGGAAGACATTATCGAGCGGGCCTATGCCGCTGTGAAATTGGCCAAATCCTTCGTCGAGGACGTGGAGTTCTACGCCGAGGACGCTGGCCGTGCCGACAACGAGTTCCTCGCCCGTGTGCTCGAAGTGGCCATCAAGGCCGGGGCCACCGTGCTCAACATCCCCGACACCACAGGCTATTGCCTACCGGAACAGTACGGTGCAAAAATCAAGTACCTCTATGAAAACGTGCGGGGCATCGAAAAGGCCATATTGAGCACGCACTGCCACAACGACTTGGGCTTGGCCACGGCCAATTCCATCAGCGGCGTCATCAATGGTGCCCGCCAGATTGAGTGCACCATCAACGGCATCGGCGAGCGGGCGGGCAATACCTCGTTGGAGGAGGTCGTGATGATTTTGCGCCAGCACCCTGACCTCGGCTATACCACGGGCATCAACACCCGACTGCTGAACCCCATCAGCCAGTTGGTTTCGGAGAAAATGGGCGTCGTGGTACAGCCGAACAAGGCCATCGTCGGGGCGAACGCCTTTGCCCACAGCAGCGGCATCCACCAGGACGGTGTCATCAAAAAACGGGAGACCTACGAAATCATTGACCCGCTGGAAGTCGGCGTTGACCACTCGAAAATCGTGCTCACGGCCCGCAGCGGTCGGGCAGCCTTGGCCTACCGGGCGAAGTGCCTCGGCGTCAATTTGACGAAGGACGAACTGGACACGGTTTACGTGACCTTCCTGCAAGTTGCGGATAGCAAAAAGGAAGTTGGGGATGAGGATTTGATGGGGATTTTGAGCCCGGTGCGGGAGGCGGTGGCGGTGTGAGGTTTTGAGGTGAAATCTTTTCGCCAGCGACTAATCTTGATTTTTAGCAGACTTTGGATAGCGAAAAGGTGTCATCTCAAAACCTGTGCACCCATGAGATGACACCTTTTTGCCCTTAAAAGACCAATGGAAATTGAAATGTGGAGCGGGCAAAAAGATGTCACCTCATTCGCTCGGCCATCAATCCTTATCAACCTCATATCAACTTTTTATCAACCAAAATGAGCAAGACTCTTTTCGATAAAATCTGGGAAGCCCACGTCGTCAAATCCGTCGAAGGCGGCATGGACGTCCTGTACATTGACCGGCACTTCATCCACGAAGTGACCAGCCCACAGGCATTCGATGGTTTGCGGCAGCGCAATATCCCTGTTTTCAGGACGAAAAACACCGTCGCCACCGCTGACCACAACGTGCCGACGCTAAACCAGCACCTGCCCATTGCCGACCCGCTGGGCCGTTTTCAAGTGGAAAAACTCACGGAAAACTGCAACGAGTTCGGCGTGGACCTCTACGGCCTTGGCCACCGCTGGCAGGGCATCGTCCACGTCATCGGGCCGGAACTGGGCATCACGCAGCCGGGCATGACCATCGTCTGCGGCGACAGCCATACGAGCACCCACGGGGCCTTCGGCACCATCGCCTTCGGCATCGGCACCAGCCAGGTGGAGCAGGTTTTGGCTTCGCAATGCCTGCTGCTCAAGCGCCCCAAGCGCATGCGCATCACGGTGGACGGCGAGCTAGCCGAGGGCGTCGTTTCCAAGGACATCATCCTTTACATCATATCCAAACTCAGCGCCGCCGGAGGTACGGGCTATTTCGTCGAGTACGCCGGCAGCGCCATCCGCTCCCTCTCGATGGAGGCCCGCATGACCATCTGCAACATGAGCATCGAAATGGGCGCACGGGGCGGCCTCATCGCCCCCGACGAGACTACGTTCGAGTACGTTCGTGGCCGGGAGTTTGCGCCGCAGGGAGCAGCTTTTGAGGCCGCTGTCGAAAAATGGCGGGAACTCTACAGCGACCCCGACGCCGTATTCGACAAGGAATACCACTACCGGGCGGAGGACATCGCCCCGATGATTACCTACGGCACGAACCCCGGCATGGGCGTGCCCGTGGACGAGGCTATCCCAACCGCCCCCACGCCCGGCGACAGCTTGGCGTCTTTTGAAAAATCGCTCGGCTATATGGGCTTCGCCGCTGGTGAAAACCTGCTGGGCAAACCCATCCACTACGTCTTCATCGGCTCCTGCACCAACAGCCGCATCGAGGATTTGCGCCTGGCGGCGAAATTCGTGCAGGGAAAGCAAAAGGCCCCGCATGTAACCGCCATGATAGTGCCCGGCAGCAAGCAGGTGGAGGCGCAGGCCAAGGCCGAGGGGCTGGACCAGATTTTTATCGCCGCAGGTTTCGAGTTTCGGGAGCCGGGCTGCTCCGCCTGCCTCGGCATGAACGAGGACAAGGTGCCAGCAGGCGAGTATTGCGTGAGCACCAGTAACCGAAATTTCGAGGGTAGGCAAGGGCCGGGGGCGAGGACGATTTTGGCGAGTCCGTTGACGGCGACGGCAGCTGCGGTGGCGGGGAGGATAGTGGATGTTCGGAGCGTTTTGAATTGACAATAATCTCTTTACAAAATGCTAAAGAATAGCTTCATATCATTGTTTCTCAGCTTTTTAATCATGTCTTGTGACCCCACTTACCCAATAAGTATTTACAATAGTAGAAAAGACACAGTGACAATTGTTGCTAAAACTACAATTGATTTTAATTCTGATGAATTAGATTATAAAGTGCTTGGCGGACCTTACAACCAAAAAGTAATTGAATTTAAAATGGCACCTGAAACGATTTTAGAATGTGGAATGGCAATAGCTGAAATTGATGATGATATGCCGTTTAGTGAGTTCAAAGTTTTTTCAAAAAATGATACCATAGTTGCAAAATCACAAGCCGAAATCCTTGATTTGTTTGACAAAAATCGGTGGGGTAGCTTAGAAACCCCGTACCAACTGACCATCAAATAGGTTCAATATAAAAATGGAAAAATTCACACATATCCTTTCAACCGCCGTCCCCCTTCCCATGGAGGACGTGGACACCGACCAAATCATCCCCGCCCGCTTCCTGAAGGCGACGACGAGGGAGGGTTTTGGCAAAAACCTGTTCTGCGATTGGCGCTACAACGCCGATGGCAGCCCCAAGGCCGATTTTGTGCTGAACAACCCGACGTACAGCGGCAAAATCCTGGTGGCGGGCAAAAATTTCGGTTGCGGCAGCAGCCGGGAGCACGCCGCTTGGTCGCTCACGGACTATGGCTTCAAGGTAGTGGTCAGCAGCTTTTTCGCCGATATTTTTCGGGGAAATGCCTTGAACAACGGCCTCTTGCCCGTGCAGGTGTCGCCAGTGTTTTTGCATGAAATGTTCACCGCCATCGAGCACGACCCGCAGGTGAAGTTCATCGTAAGCCTGGAGCACCAGACCATCGCCATCGCTGGCACGGAGCGGGAGGAGCAATTCGACATTGACCCGTTTCGCAAGGTTTGTATGATAAATGGGTACGATGATATTGATTTCTTGCTGTCGTTGAAGGGAGAGATTGAGGAGTTTGAGCGGGTGAGGGAGGGAGCGAACAACAAGGTTTTGATTTGATGCTTTTGATATAAGAAGTCAGATGTTAGAAATCAGATATTAGATTTGAATGGACGATTTTTGGGACTTTTGATAGCTGATTTATGGGGGAGGTAAAGAGAATTGGTTATTTGCCAGTGGCAGTTTTTAGACTTGACACGAAAATTGAAATCAATTCATTGTTTTCGGCCAAAAGTGGTTCGAGGCGGGTGTCGGGAAACCATTTTCGCTTTTTGATGAGCTTTAGACAAACTAGCGTTTCACGGAGTTCCTTGAGGCATACCTTCATTTTGTGCTTCCAATCGTCCCGTGATTCGGCGGCTTGAACCTCTCCGTAGTTCAGGGCAGGGGAAGTGCCAGAGCGAAGCAATTGGCCTCCAAGGTGCTTTGCAGCGGCGCTGCCCTTTGGAAGTGACTCCACCAAGTCAATAATCCTGGAAGCGAATTCGATGAGGCGTTCTTCCAGTTCCTGAGAGGTCATTTTGCGTTTAGTTTTCTCGTCCATAGTAGGTAGTTTTTTGTCCCAAAAATCAACCATCAAAAATTCTAAAAATCGTCCATTCAAATCTAATATCTGATTTCTAACGTCTGACTTCTTATATCAAAAAGATCAAGCAATAAAGGTAAAAAATGAATTTCAACCTAGCAATATTACCCGGCGACGGCATCGGCCCAGAAGTCACCGACCAAGCGCTGAAAGTGCTCCGAACCGTCGAAACGACCTTCGGCCACCGCTTCGATTGCCATTTCGCCGACATGGGCGCCATCGCAATTGACAAGCACGGGGACCCATTGCCGCAGGCTACCTTGGACACCTGCATGGCCGCCGACGCCATCCTGTTCGGTGCCATTGGCCACCCCCGTTTCGACAACGACCCGACGGCCAAGGTGCGGCCAGAACAGGGCCTGCTGCGCTTGCGCAAAAGCCTCGGCCTCTTCGCCAATATCCGCCCGGTGACGGTCTATCCGAACCTGCTGCACCTCTCGCCACTGCGGGAGGAAAAGGTGCGGGGCGTGGACTTCGTCATCTTCCGGGAACTCACGGGCGGCATCTATTTCGGGGAAAAAGGCAAGACCGAGGACAGTGCCTACGACAACTGTGTTTACACCAAAATAGAAGTCGAGCGCATCGCCCGCTTGGCCTTCGAGTATGCCCGTTTGCGCCGCAACAAACTGACGCTCGTGGACAAGGCCAACGTGCTGGAAACCAGCCGCTTCTGGCGGAAAATCGTCTTCGACCTCGGTGCCGCCGAGTACCCCGACGTGCAGCTCGACTGGATGTATGTGGACAACGCTGCCATGCAAATCATCCAGTTCCCCACCAGCTTCGACGTGGTGCTGACGGAGAACATGTTCGGCGACATCCTCAGCGACGAGGCCAGTGTGCTGGCAGGCTCGCTCGGCATGTTGCCCTCGGCTTCCGTCGGCTCAAAAGTGGCGCTCTTCGAGCCGATACACGGCAGCTATCCGCAGGCCGCAGGGAAGGACATCGCCAACCCCTTGGCCGCCATCCTCAGCGCCGCCATGCTCCTCGACCACCTTGGCCTCGGCGACGAGGCGAACACGGTGCGGGAGGCAGTGAAATCGGTGCTGGACGCGGGGTATGGTACTTCGGATTTGCAGGCAGAGAAGACGGTGCGGTGCTCGGAGATGGGGGATTTGGTGGCTAAAAATGTTGAAGCCATGGCCAGCAAATCAGTGGAATTGGCCTGATTTTGTATCAGATTTTTTGAGAATATTTGCCTTAACTCTTGGATATGCCTAACCAGACCATTTTTATTCATGTGATTATCATCGTCGTCAATCCACCGGGTTGAGAAAGGAAGTTTTTCGCAGAAAAACAAAGCGCCTTTCTCGCTCACGGTCGGGAAAGGCGCTTTTGTTTTGGGCTGAAAAAGTTCAGCCTTGTGGCGGCAAAAGTTCCGTTTTGAGTTCATCGAAAGAAACCTTTTTGCCCGCTTTGGCTTCCTTGCTTCCTTTCAGGACGCTTTTAACTAAATCGGCATTTGAAATGGGCGTTCCGTCAGGCTCAAAGCCAGCAATTTCATCCGTTTTCACGATAGTCTTCATGGCTAAAATTGATTTGATGATGCGACAAATTTACGGTTTTGCAGGCATCTTTGAGAGGCCGGGTTTGATAACCCGGCTGTTCCGAACCGTCAATTGATGTATGGCTTCTTTTTACAGGCAATGCACCGCCGGGTTTGATAACCCGGCCTCTCTAAGCGCCGTACATCAATTAAAATAACTCGTTGATATTCAAGTGAATATGAACCATGCGACTTCCACCGAAATCTAAAATATAACGTCATCTATCTGAAATCTTAAATCAAAAAAACACCAGTAGCGTGAGCAACAACTTAAAAAAATACTCCTCCCTCGTCTCCACCTCCGACACCCAGCCCGGCTCCCAGGCCATGCTCTACGGAGCTGGCCTTACCGAGCAGGACATGCTGCAGCCGTTCGTCGGCATCGTGAGCAACTGGTACGAGGGCAACCCCTGCAACCGCCACCTGCGCACCCTCGCCGCGGACATCCGTAAGAGCGTGCGGCAGGAAGGGCTGACGGGGCTGGAGTTCAACACCATCGGCGTCAGCGACGGCATCTCCAACGGCACGGAGGGCATGAGGTACTCGCTCGTCAGCCGGGAAATCATCGCCGACAGCATCGAGGCGGTGATGGGGGCGCACTACTACGACGCCCTCGTGACCATCCCCGGCTGCGACAAAAACCTGCCTGGCTCCGTCATGGCCATGATACGCCTCAACCGCCCCTCGCTCATGGTCTATGGCGGCACCATCGCCACCGGGCATTGGCAGGGCAAAACCCTCGACATCGTATCGCCGTTCGAGGCGCACGGCAAGAAATATACAGGCGAAATCACCGCCGAGGAAGTGCAGGCCATCATCCGCAATGCCTGCCCCGGGGCGGGTGCCTGCGGCGGCATGTACACCGCCAACACCATGTCGAGCGCCATCGAGGCATTGGGGCTGTCGCTGCCCTACAGCGCCAGCAACCCCGCCGTTGGCGAAGCCAAGGAAAAAGAATGTGCCGCCATCGGCCCGGCCATGCGGAATTTGCTGGAACTCGACCTGAAACCGCTTGACCTCCTCACCCGTGAGAGTTTCGAAAATGCCCTGCGGGTGGTCGTCGTGCTCGGCGGTAGCACCAACGCCGTGCTGCACCTGCTGGCCATCGCCCGCACCGCCCGCATCCCGTTCACGCTGAACGACATCAAGGAAATCTCCCGGAAAACGCCCGTGCTGGCCGACCTCAAACCGAGCGGTAAATACCATATGGAAAACGTCCACGAAGTGGGCGGCGTGCCAGCCGTGATGAAATACATGCTTGCGGAAGGACTGCTGCACGGCGATTGCATGACCGTCACTGGTAAAACCATCGCTGAGAACCTCGCTGCCCTGCCCAGATTGACCGAAGGGCAGACGGTCATAGCGCCCATTAGCAACCCGATACAGGCCATTGGCCACTTGCGCATCCTTGGCGGCAACCTCGCCGAGGGCGGCGCTGTCGCAAAAATCACGGGCAAGGAAGGCCAGAAGTTCGAGGGCACGGCCATCGTCTTCGACAACGAATTCGACTGCATTGACGGTATCCGTGGGGGAGCGGTGCAGGCAGGACACGTCGTCGTCATCCGCTACGAAGGGCCGAAGGGAGCGCCTGGCATGCCGGAAATGCTCGTGCCCACCAGTGCCATCATGGGCAAGGGCCTCGGCACCAGCGTGGCGCTCATCACCGACGGACGGTTCAGCGGTGGCACCCACGGTTTCGTGGTGGGCCACGTCACCCCCGAAGCCTACGACGGCGGCCTGATTGCCCTCGTGCAAAACGGCGACCGCATCACCATTGACGCCGAGAACAACGAACTGGTGGCGCATTTGAGCGAGGAAGAAATCGCCGCAAGGCGCAAGGCTTGGGTGCAGCCGGAGTTGAAGGTGAAGCAGGGGGTTTTGTACAAATATGCGAAACAGGTGAGTTCGGCGAGTGATGGGTGCGTGACGGATTTGTAGTTTCTGAGGTGACATCTTTTCGCCCGCTACAAACTTTGGTTTTTAGCAGAAAATTGAAAGGCGAAAAGGTGTCATCTCGGAAAAGGGTAGCCCATGAGATGACACCTTTTGCCTTTAAAAGCCTGCTGGACTTGAAAAGTGTAGCAGGCAAAAGATGTCACCTCATTCCGGCATCTCGGAAACGTGTTGCCCACGACGAGATGACACCCTTTGCCTTGAAAAGTCTGCTGGACTTGAAAAGTGTAGCAGACAAAAGATATCACCTCAACACCTCGAAAATCAGTAAAATTGAAACAGCCATGTCCAAACACCTTGACGAATTACAGGCCGAGTATTTCTACCATGTTTTTAACCGGACGAACAACCGGGAGCCGCTTTTTATCGATGATGACGACAGGCGGTACTTTTTGGAGAAATACAAGCAATACATTTCGTCCTACGTTGACACCTACACTTTTTGTTTGATGGGAAACCACTTCCATTTGGTGATTATGGTGAAAAGCGTAATGGTCATACATGAACTGGTGCAAGCCATTGAATCAAAGGATAGAACAATGGCGCAAAAGAGGTTTCTTGAAATGAAGGAAGATGTTCGGACAACACACGAGTTGATGTCCAATCAGTTTAACCGGCTATTTACCGCCTATGCGATGTATTTCAACAAGAAGCATGAGCGGTCGGGGAATCTGTTTTATCGCCCTTTCAAAAGGGTGGCAGTGAAGAACGAAGGGCATTTTACTTGGCTGGTGTATTATGTCCATTCCAACCCCAAAAAGCACAAGGTTCAAGCTGATTTTCAAAATTATGCATGGAGTTCTTACCAAGCCTTCCTGTCCGATTCACCAACTATGCTAAAGCGCAAGGAGGTATTGGAATGGTTTGGCGGTAAGGACGGCTTTTTGAAATTCCATGATACACAGCAACCAGAAGACCCGAATTTTGACTACCTCGTTATCGAGGATTGAGTTTCTGAGGTGACATCTTTTCGCCCGCTACAATCTTGATTTGTGGCAGGGTTTGAAAGGCGAAAAGGTGTCATCTCGGAAACGGACACCCATGAGATGACACCTTTTTGCCATTAAAATCCTGCTGAAATTGGAAGGCTGTGCAGGCAAAAAGATGTCACCTCAAAAGGCGAAAAGGTGTCATCTCGGAAACGGGTAGCCCATGAGATGACACC
>JADLHE010000316.1 GCA_020848965.1 Saprospiraceae bacterium | reverse complement strand
ATAGCCACTACCATCGAAGCTTTTGGTGCTTTCGGTGAGCGTAAGGAAGAAGTCGTCGCCCTTAGTCTGGCGAACATCGAAGAAATAGGTTCTACGTTTTCCAGCGTTCACTTTTTTTGAGAATACACTCTCAAATCTCCTGTCTCTGTCCACTGGTAAAAGGATTTTAGTGAAAAATAGCCCATCGGATAAGTCAGATAAGGCAAAAACCTGACAAATGTAGGTATTTGAATGATACTTCAAAATTTCTTTGCGCCAAGCTGCCCTATTTTAGTGACAAACAGAAGAAGTTTTAATACGAGCACTACCTCAATTCTTCCACTCGAATGTTTCAATCATTTTTTCCACGTCCTTCTTCATGAAATCATAGACCGGGGCAAGGCTGTCCGTATTGGCTTCGGTATAGAAATACAATGCCCCCCGGAAAAAATGCTGCTGCTCGGCGGTATCCGTCAGGAAGAATTGCAACTGCGAGGCCACCGGGCCTTCCACCGTGAACATCATCCCCTTCAGGTTTTTTTCTTTGTTGAACAAAGGCGTCTCTTGGATATAGGTTGCCTTTTTGTTGTGCCAATCGGTCATCTTGAAGGCATCCGTTTTGAGTTTGTCAGCTGGTTTTTGCTTCGTAATAGGCGAATAGCTGCAATGTAAACGGCAATCGAAGGCCGGCACTACCACATTGAACCAGCACGGGTGCTCCGGTTTTTGGTCAAAAAAAGTCGTGTCCTTTTGAATCACGGCGTATTTTGGGTACGCGAAAGTAAACCCACAGTAGCCCTCGGTAAAAGCTTGGTAGGCTTTCTCCGGATAAACGACTTTTGGGTAAGCCCTTGGCTTTGGCGTGAGAATGGGGTCTTCGCAAGAGGCAACGAACAATGCCAACAGGAACAAGGCTAAAAATCTCATTTTCAATACTTTATAAAACTAAAACGAGCCGTTTTCAAAGGTAAAACGGCTCGTTGGATGCGAATATGATTTGTGGCGAAAAAAAACTTGAACATTCATCCGCCGCTTCTCTTATCAATTGTAGATTAGAACGGAAGGTCGTCCGTTGGCGGCTCGCCAACATCTCCCATCACGCTGGTTGGCTCCGGCACGGAGCTGCCGCCACCGGACCTGCCAACAAACGCAGGCTCATCGGATGCAGATGGGAAAGACCCGCCGCCACCGCCGCCTTCACGGCGCTCCAGCATTCGGAAATCGCTGGCCACTATTTCTGTGAAGTTCTTTTTCTGGTTGTCCTTGTCGGTGTATTCCCGATAGGTCAACTTCCCTTCCACATAAATGAGCATGCCTTTCTTGAGGAATTTTTCGGCAATTTCGGCCTGTGTGCGCCAAACGATGATGTTGTGCCACTCGGTGGTTTCTTGCTTGTTGCCGTCTTTGTCCTTGTAAGTTTCGGATGTTGCCAACGAGAATTTAGCGACAGCAGCGCCAGATTCCAGTCTCCGAACCTCAGGGTCTTTACCGAGGCGGCCAATGAGTGTAACCCGGTTTAACATAACGATAGTTTGTTTAGGTTAAGTTTGCTCATACCCTCCCTCTATCGCTGGAGGCAGTATGTTTTTTAAAACAGTTCTAAAGGTAAAGACTTCTTTCGGATGTACAAGTCTATGACCTTTGGAAATGCAAATGTGGTAAGATTTTTTCGTTCAATTGGTGTCCAATTGGCAACTTTTTGTAAAAAATTGTCTTCCATTTCTATTTCCCAAAACGTTGCCACAATGCGCTGGTGCGTCAGTTCTTGCCGCATGGGCGGCGACACGCTTTTGATTCCCCAATCCGACTCACCCAGCCACGTTTGTACGGTCTTGTTTTTGCTCAAAAAACTGCGTTCCTCTTGCAGGCTTTCCGTTTCGATGAGCGGAAAATCGTAGAGATTTTGCCAAATGTCTTTTTCCTCCCTTTTTTTGATGAAGACCTTGTCTAAGTGATTGATGATGAGGTAGTTGAAAAAGCGGTTCCGCCGTTCCAACTTCTTCGATTTGATGGGCAACAGGCCGATATTCCCCTGCTTTTGTGCTTCGCAATGCGGCTGCATCGGGCAACTTGCACATTTGGGCGATGCGGGCGTGCAATGGGTCGCCCCAAAGTCCATGATGGCTTGGTTGAAACCGCTCGGCGTGCTGTTCACTTGTTTGCCTTCGGCAATCTTGAACTCCTCCGAAACGCATAAATCCAACAACTGCTGGGCGAGCTTCGCAAATTGCTTTTTACCCTCCGTGGTGTCAATCGGCGTTTCGATGCCAAAAAACCGGGAAAGCACCCGATAGACATTGCCATCCACCACGACATAAGGCAGGTCGTAGGCAAAGGAGGCAATCGCCGCTGCCGTGTAATCGCCGACGCCTTTTAAAGAACGAATACCCTCGTAATCACTTGGAAATGAGCCATTTAATGCCGTCGAAATATGCTTTGCCGTGCCGTGTAGGTTTCTTGCACGGGAATAATAACCCAAGCCTTCCCATAGTTTCATCACCTCGTCTTCGGGCGCATTGGCGAGGTCCACCACGGTAGGGTAGGCGGCCTTGAACCGCTCGAAATAGGGCAGCCCTTGCTCCACCCTCGTTTGCTGCAAGATGATTTCGGAGAGCCAAATCAGGTAGGGGTTCCGCTCGCCCTTCCACGGCATGGGGCGGTGGTGCCCCAGGTGCCATTGCAGCAAGTTTTTGACAAAAAAATAGTGGTTGTCTTGCATGGTGTTTTTGGCCTTCGGCTAACTGAGAATGCTCGCAATTATCTATCACGCAACGCTGCTACGAGCGCAACGGATTAATTATCAAAGCGTTGCGTCCGCTGCGACGTTGGGTGCAGGGCTTTGTAAACCCGTTCGCTAGCTCGGCATTATTGTACCAAAACCCGCTCCGTTTGTACCTGCCCTTCCTTGTTTTTGAAACGCACGATATAAACGCCTTTTTCCCGCAGCCACAGCTCGTAATTGCCCATTTTCTTCAGGAAATGCGCCACTCGCCGACCCGTCAGGTCAAAGACTTCCACGTCGTGTACTTTGGTGGATTCAACAAAAAGGCGGCCATTGCTGCTCAGGGTTGGGTACAGTTTCACGAACGGCGCAGCGGCCACATGGTTCACGGCATTGGGCAGGGCATCCACGGTGAGCACCGCCGACCTGACCAGCACCGGCTCCCGGTCTGCCGCATCGAACATGGTTCGGAATGTCTCGATTTCAGGCGTACTTACGGAGAACATCTCGTCCATCCACTTGGGCGGCAAGGGTTGGTAATAGACATTGGCCCGCACCTGCAACTGCTCCCATTCGCCCGACATGGGCACATGGAAATACACCACATCGCTGCCAGCGCCTTCCACGCCATTTTCGAGGTTGAAATCAAGGTCGTTGCCGATGCCAGCCACCAAGGTCGTGTCGTATGCATAGTGGCTGCTCGAAAAACCGAGCGGCGGCAGGCGGTTGTCCTTGATGGGAGACTTGGCTCGCTCCAGCACGGTGGTCACATTGCCGTTCACGTCGCCCATCACCATTTCATAAATCTGCACTTGCGCCTCGTCGGTAATCACCTGATAGTGAGGCTCGTAGGTTGGGTTCTGACCAATGACTTCGTACTCGTTGTCCATTTTGCCGGAAACAAAAACCGTGTCGCCCGACTCCGTTTCCACCACGAACTGAACGAAGGCACGCCGAGCCGGGTACCCCGACGGGAATTTATGCCCCGCCAAATTGGTGAGCTTTACCGCAAATTTGGCGGTATCCAAACTGCGCTCCACCACTTGCAGGTCGAGCAGCAGAGACTTGTTTTGGAGCATGGATTGCGTTTTTTGCAGCACATCCTCAAACTGCCAGGGGCCAGCCGTGAGGCCGAGCGCATCCACATTGTCACGCAGCAGGCCAAGCATGGTCACGTTGCCACCCACGAGTTCGTGCAGGAAATAAGGGCTGCGGGGTTCGGTGTTCGCCCCGGTCACGAGGCGCACGGGCCATTTGTCGAGGCTGGGCATGTGGCAGCCTTGGCACGAGAGACTGTCCCGATAGGCCGAGTTCAGCCATTCGTGGTAGGTGGCCTGTTCCACAAAATTATCGCCCGTGGGCGTGCCCGCAAAGTCAAGCGTTTGGGTGATGAGCGTATGGCAGGCAGCGCAAGCCTCGCCTTGGCCCATTTTTGCGCTGTGCTTGGGCTTGTAGCCCGTCTCCGTCAGCATCGGGCTAACGAGCGGCGACATGTACGGCCCATACACCGTTTTGAAGGTATCGAAGGTCATCAAACCGCTGAACTGTGTGCCCATCAAAGTCTGCTCCTGCATGTGGCAGGCGAGGCAGGAGACCCCATCACGAGCCAGGGTATCGTTCTCCAAGTCCGCAATTCCGTAGTGCAGTGCGCCCAAATGCTTGGCGTTGAAATTGCCCATCGGGGCATGGCAGGCGGTGCATTTGTCCTCAATTTCGGCTTTGTGCTGTGGGTACAGCAATACCTCGTGGCTCACTTTTGCCCGCCAAAATGGGTCTTTGGCCGAATTGGCCATCATCGTTGCCCGCCAGTCGTCGGTCACGTTCACGTCGTTGCCGTTCTGGTCAACGCTGGCAATGCCGAGCGTATCGAAACCGTGGCATTTTTGGCAGACGCCACTGCCCGCAAACAGGTAATTATAGTTCTTCGGCAGGCTGGTATCGCCCAGCATCAATTGGAACTGCGCCATTTCCGCCTCCGAGTGGAAGCGCTGGATTTCGGCGTCTTTTTCCAAGGTCAAATTGGCCAAGAACAGCGGCAGGGTAAACAATGGGATGCAAACAAGCAGTGCGTTGCGGTGTTTCATAAACGGATTTACGATTTGCGATGTTGGATTTACGACTTGCCCCTTTGGGGTTGGGGCGTTCGTCGAACCATCGGGGCAAAATTACCCCAAAAGCCAATGCAAGCCGCAAAGCTGGCAAGTGATATTTGGTAGCTGCCTTGCAATTAGCTTTTCTGCACCAAATCACGGAAGGCGAGGGAAAAATTATAGACATCGCCCGGCCAGCGGGCAGACACGTAGTTGCGGTCAACAACCACAAAGCCCCGGCCCAGGTGTGCGGCATCGTCCCTGAAAAGTGGGGTAGGCCCCTGTTGGAATTGTTGCGGAGCGGCAAGTGCGGCGCTCACTTCTGCTTCTACCGTCAAGCCGGGATAGGTCAGGTAATAATCGCCGAGGCGGCGGCGGGTGAGCCGGTAGGCGAGCATTTCCTGCCGCTCCAGCAAGGCCGTGGTTTGGTAGGAATGCAGCACGGACTTTCCCGTAGCAGGGTATTTGCTCCGAGCCGCCAGCACCACCCCGTGGCAAATGGCTGCCACTGGTTTTTGCGCAGCAAAAAAAGCTGCCACCAGCTTTTGCAAAAGCTCGGACTCTAGGTATTCCTTCACCGTTTTGTCGTGGCCGCCGGGCAAGAGCAATCCATGAAAGTCGTTGGCATCCAGCACAGGGTAGGGGAGCGGCGAGCGGAAGGCGACACACTGCGCCATTTCCAAATAGGCCGATACGGCATCCTTCCTTGCCATCAGCACCGATTTCCAAAGCCCCAAGCCCTCGCCCGTCAGCATCCGGCGGTCGGCCTCGGCAGCCCTGCCCGATGGCGTGGCAAACACGAGCTCCATGCCCGCCTCGGTGAGCACTCGCCAAGGTATGGCCACCTCCGAGGGGTCGGCACCAAGATGCGGTAATGGAACAAGGATGCGGTGGGACATGAGGCAGGAGATTGGGTTGTTTGGGCAAAAATAGGAAATAATAACGTCGTGGCGGGGCACTGTTGACTTTCGTAGTAGTTTGTTAAGGCGATGACTTCATATTTGCCACCTGATTTTTGTTGCATTTATTATGGCGGCATGGCTCGGCAATTCAGCAAGATAGGGATTACGGCAAGCATGGGATTTCAGGGGAGAAGGAGTGTGTTGGATAATTGATGCTGGAGGCTTTTAAATTGATTCAAAATTGAGGATGTTTTCTATGCTAAAAACTATTTTTTCATCATTGACCTTCTTGCTTGTTGTAGCT
>JADLHE010000315.1 GCA_020848965.1 Saprospiraceae bacterium | reverse complement strand
TTCATTTAGCCCAAATGGCGATGGCATCAACGATGTGTTCATGATTTTCAGCGATGGGAAAAGCGTGAAAAGTGTCAACTCATTGAAGGTTTTCTCTCGTTGGGGCGAGTCGGTGTTTGAGCTGTTCGACTTCCCGCCCGATGACTACAACTATGGCTGGAACGGCAACTACCGTGGCGAGTTGTTGGACGTCGCCGTCTTTGTTTATTATGCCGAAGTGGAGTATATTGATGGTAAAAAACAACTGCTGAAAGGCGACGTGACTTTGGTTCGCTAACTTAAAGTTTAAAATCGGGCGGCAACCACGAAAAGTTGCCGCCCGATTTAGTTTGGTTTATCAACCACTTTGACGCACTGACTAAAAACCCTTATTTTAAGGCATCAACTGCAAGTTTCCAGCAACGCTTTGTGCGGCCATTTCATGGGCAAAATGCACGGCTTTCGCAATGTCCCTTCCTTCGGCAAAACGCAGCAGCAACGAAGCGGCAAAGACATCTCCGGCCCCGGTAGGGCTTTTTTCCTCCACTTTTTTTGCGGGATAATGCACCGGATTTCCAGCCTCGAAAACCGTTGCGCCAGCACCACCTTGCGTAACAACGAGCAGTGGCACCTGCTTCGCAATCGCCCGAATCAGTTCCCAGTCACCAGCCACATCGGCCTCGCTCATGGAGATGAGGTCGGCCTTGGCCAATACCGACCAATCGGGAATGGGCTTCGGGCTTACCCTTTGGTTTTCGTCCCATTGCCGCATCCAGCCTTGCGGGCAGGCGCAGGTCACGGTGTTTTGCGCAGCAAAAAAATCCAAAAACTCAAAGCTGACCTCGTCGCAGATGGGGCCGAGTAGCGCAGTTTTGGGTGTTTGCCAATGCGTGGGCAAGTCAGCGGGTGTGAGCCGGGCAGCACGATTGTGCAGGTATTGGATGCGCTGGCCGTCAGGCTGGTAGATGTTTTCGAAGATGGTGGTCGTTGCCGAAGGTACCACATGGAGGTCTAGGCCATCGAATTGCGAAGCAAACTGAAAATTAGGGCCGAAGGAAGTGAAGACTTGAGTAGGGTGGCCAAGTTGGTGTGTGAGCAGGCCAGCGTAGGCAGCGGCCCCGCCGGGCGTGTAGCCATTGGGGATGACATCGTGGCAGATGTGGCCAATGATGAGGGAATGGTGAATGCTCAATGATTGATGGTTATTGTTTGCGAGCGGCAATATTAGCCATTAACATTGAGCATTCACTTTTTTCAAACGAGTTCTTCGACCGCAACTGGCACGGTCCAGCCCCATTTGTCCTCAATAACGCCAGCCCTCATGCCGTCTATCATGGCTTTCACGTGGGTGCCGATTTTGCGCTCGCTCACTGGCGGCAGGGTCATCAGCAGGTCACGGTAGCCGATTTCGGAGACATGGGAAACGACGGCGGCAGTACCCGCACCGAAAGCTTCTTGCAAGGTGCCGTCTTTGTGCGCCTGCACAATTTCGTCAATGCTGATGGCGTGCTCCGCAACGGGTTTGCCTTCGCTGCGCAAGATTTCAAGGATAGAATCACGGGTAACGCCATCCAGGATGGTGCCTCCCGTGAGTGGTGGGGTGATGGTCACGCCATTGATGACAAAGAAAACGTTCATCGTTCCGCTCTCTTGGATGTACTTGAACTCCTTGGCATCCAACCAGAGCAATTGGTCAAAGCCACGGTCTTGCGCCAATTTTGCGGGGTAAAGCGCACCGGCATAGTTTCCAGCCGCTTTTGCGAAGCCAGTACCGCCTTGCGCAGCACGGATGTATTCTGTTTCAGCCCAAAGGCGCACAGGTTTCGGGTAATATGGGCCAACTGGGCCAGTAAAGATGAAAAATTTGTAAGATTGCGACGGCTTAACGCCGATGAACTCGTCGGTGGCAATCATCGTCGGGCGGATGTAAAGGGCGCTTCCTTCCTCTTCTGGAATCCAAGCTTGGTCAATGGCGACCAGTTTGGAAAGTGCCTCCACGAACAAGTCCTCGGGGAATTCTGGCATGCACATGCGATGGGCAGAAATGTTCATGCGGTGCGCATGGCGCTCAGGGCGGAACAGCATCGGCACGCCATCGTGGGTTTTGGATGCTTTCATGCCTTCGAAGATGGCTTGGCCGTAGTGGAGTGCCATCGTTGCCGGATGCAGCGAAAAATTGTGGAAGGGCTCAATGCGGGGGCTGTGCCACTCGCCATTGTCGTAGTCGCAGACGAACATATGGTCGGCGAAATTGCGACCAAAGGGCAAGTCTGCAAAGTTTACTTCGGAGATGCGTGATGTGGGTGATTTCGTAATTTTAATTTTCATGTCCGAGTTCTTTTAATTTTGCACAAAATTAGCTTGAAATTCATTTTTAAAAAAATAAATTTTATCGAATAGGGTCAAAAAAATACCCTTTTGGAATAAAATTCTGAAAACAGGTCAAAATATGAATGCGCTGCCCAATGGAATTTTGGACTTTGAGGTCTATCCATTAAAGGAAAATCTACTATCTGAGGGTCAAGGGAACAACCGCAAGGGGCTTTTCGTGGGCTGCTACGGAGCCGCCAGCCCCGAATCTTTGGATTTGCTGGGGAAGATGCTGCAAGCTGCCAAGTTCGATATAAAGGAAGATGTGATGGTGTGCTGGCTGGAAGACAAACAGCCGTTCAGCTTTGCATCGCTGCGCAATGAAGCTGGATTTTCAAGTGCGCTGTTCTTCGGCATCTCCCCAAAGCAGGCAGGCATCAATGTGAATGCCCAGCCTTACCAACCCGTCACAATTGCCGGGGTTTCCTACCTTTTTTCGGCCAGCTTGGATGAAATCATTGCCAACCCTGCGCTAAAAAGGCCTTTGTGGGAAGGGATGAAGGGGATGTTTGGGGTTTGAGCCACCCAATAAAAGTAGAGGACAAAGCCCCCTGAAAGCGCTTGTGTCCCAATTCATTAATTTTACCTATCGGCAGCATCCAATCTATAACCTTCAATCAGGGCGATAATTTCCTTCGCAAAATCATCCGACTCCCCAAAGCCCTCATGTTCAAGGGCGAGCGCCCAAGCCTCATAATCCGCACCTTTCAAGCGGGCGAAATGCTCCTTGGCGTACAAGCTGAAATCACGGAAACTGGCCCATGAGGAGCTGTATTTCCGGTAGGCATGGCCTTGGAATTCACGGCAGGCACCGTTCCAATCCGTATTGCAGGGCATGGCAAAATGGTTGTTGATTTCGCTGGCAATATCACGGTTGCCCGCAGCGCTTTGGTGCATCGAAACAGCTAGGATAATGCTGGCCGGGATTCCATAGCGCTTCTGCTCCTCTTTGGCTACTTTGGCAAAACGGCTCAGGTAGGCATGCTTATCAGCTTCGTCAACGCTGGGGTATTCGTCGGTGCCACTGGATGAAACGAGGTTGGAGAGGTTGATGGAAGGAGCTTCCATGCGGCTGGTTTGCGGAGAGGCTGCGCTTGAGAGCGACTCCACCTCCGTGTATTTTTCCTTGGGCTTTGCGACGGTGGACTTCCCGTTACGGAAGAGCGGCTCGTCCATGCGTACCTGAAAGCTAAGGTCTTTGCGCAGCCAAGCGAAGAGCATCAAAGCCGTGATGGACAATTTGAACCAATTGTCTTTGAAAAAAAGAAGGACAGAAGGAAGTGGCAAAGCATTTTTCATGGCTTCAAGAATTTGAACAATGAGCCACAAATTTAAACAAATTGTTTCTATTTATCAAAAACAATTTGTTTCTTTTTTTCAAATTTCTTTCACCACCAAATTGTCAATCAATCGAACCTCGCCCAATTTGGCAGCCGTGCAGGCCACAACGAGGTCATGCCCCTCCAAGCTGTTGATGGGTTGCAGGGTTTTGCCATCCACTATCTCAAAATATTCGGGGGAAATGCCGGGTGTATTTAAGGCTTCCATTGCGGCAGCAGCCACTAATTGCGGGTTTTCATTGTCCAGCAATTGAGCCTTCGCAGCTGTGAGCGTTTGAAAAATAGTGGGGGCAATGGCCCGTTGCTCCGAAGTGAGCCGCATGTTCCGGCTGCTCATGGCAAGGCCGTCCGTTTCCCTGACCGTGGCGCTCATTTTCAGTCTGACAGGCATTTCGAGCACGGCAATCATGTGTTGAACAATGGCAAACTGCTGGTAATCCTTTTGCCCCATGAACAGCAAATCCGGCTGCACGATGTCGAGCAAGCGCTTG
>JADLHE010000314.1 GCA_020848965.1 Saprospiraceae bacterium | reverse complement strand
GCCTTTGCCCAAGGAAGTGGCGTCATGCCATACACGACCGTGTTTTTGGATGTTGCCAATCCTATTGTGAAACACAATCAAGAAAAGCTGACCATCATCACCGGGCCAGGCTTGGATATGGCAGAAGGCTCCACTTTTATAAAAGATTTCATAGCCATCTGGCAGCAAAGCAAGGGCAGGCTCTCCCTCCAAAAAATGATGGCCATTCTGGTGGAAAGGCAAAACAAAGGAGCGAACACGAGCTACGGGACTTCCCCCACTGCCACCAGTTTGAAAAATATTGGGCTTTATGCCTTGTCTCCGATGGCTCACCGGCCCTTCCTTGGGCCTGAAAATCCGGTGTTGGATATGCAATTTTACCTGCGGAGGCTTGGGTTTTATAATGGCTCCGCCAATGGGATTTATAATAAGGCCACGGATGAGGCATTGCAAAGGGCTTTCGAGCAACAAGAAGAGCCAATGCCGCAAAGCTCTATAGCCATTGTAGAGGAGCTAAGGAAGCGTAACCTTTCCCACTCGGCTAAATTAATACCGCTTTACCTCTTCGTTTTTGCCGACCCGGAAGGCAAGTTTCCCGCCATCAAATCCGAGCAAGAGGCCATCCGGCAAAGCCTTGAAAAACTGAGCACGGAAAGAAAGGCGGAGGTAATTATGCTGAACGACCCATCGAGGGAAGACATTAAACGCTATTTCGTGGACTCCAGCTACCGGGGCAGAATGGCCATTTTCCATTTTGCGGGCAACGAAGATAAGAGCGGCCAAACCAACGGCCTGATGCTGAACGGCCAAGAAGTCGTCAGTTTCAACGACCTCAACAATTGGATTGATTATCAGGACGACCTCCGGCTTTGCTTCCTCAACACCTGCAACAACGCCACCCTCGCCGAGCTGCTGACCCTGCGTGGGGTAGGGGCGGCCATTGGTACACCAAGTATTATCAGCGATGATTATGCGGGCGATTTCGCCCAGCAGTTTTATCAAAATATGGCCGAGGGAATGGGGTTGGAAGAGGCGTTTAATGCAGTGGATGCGCCCCAGTCGGGCTATGGTTCACACCGCTCGTCAGCCCCGGAACCAAGTTATGAAGAACCAGGAATCCATCGGTTGTTTTTGAACTGGGGGAAGGCGGGGGAGATGAGGGAGTGGCGGATTGCGGAGAAAGAAGAAGTCAAGAGGAGCCGGAGAAGAGCAAAAAAGGAGTCGCCTGTGCAGCAGCAGACGGAAGAAGCTCCAGTGTTTGAAGGATATGAAACGTCTGCGTCAGCTCCCAATGTTGAGGCGGCACATGAGCCTCAATCGCAAATGGGTTCGGATAAATCAACGGTACAACTCAAAAACCTTATAACAGAGGGCAAGACTGAAGAAGCAATTGATGCATTACTTCAAATGACAGTACAGGATGATATATTAAAACCATTGAACAGGGCAGTAATTGCTTTATCAGACCAATATGAAAACCTGAAAAAAAATCAGTTGTCAGGTATAATTAGTTATGAAGATGCAACGGCAAGTATGAATAAAATACGGCAAACGATATTAAGCTTAATTGATGAAGTGGAAATAGGAGAAAATACTGATAAAGATAAAAAACCCTCCCTCTGGCGACGTTTCCTGAACACCATCAATTTCGGCGGCAGTTAATCCTAATGCCCATAACTCACCACCCTTACCAATTTCCAAACCCCATCCTTTTGCTGCCAAACATGCACGTACTTGAAGGTACCGCAATCCATTTTCCCGTTCTCCCAATGGCAAAAGCGGTGCTCGCCGATTTGCATGGCACCGAAGCCCGGCACGGAATAAACCTCCATTCCTTCCCGGATTAATTCCCTTTTTGGCCAGTTCTCGTTGGCGAAATTGGTCTTGAAAGCCTCCATGTTTTGGGCATAATTGGTTAGGCCGCCCTTGTCGTGGTAGAACTCCAAATCCTCGCTGAACACTTTGCGCAAGGTTTCCAAGTCCCGGTTGTTGAAAGCGGTGAACAGCACGCTGTCCATCGCCAGTATTTCCCGGAAAAGCGGGTCGCTGGACGAGGCGGGTTGCGCCATTGCGGCAGCAGAAAAGGCCATTGCGAAGCAAATTGTAAAAAGCAGATTTTTCATCGTAAATGATTGATTGTCAAAACAAAACAGGGAAGCCATTTTAATCTGACTTCCCTGTTTCTCTCACTCCTCTCACTTCTCTCACCTTCTCACTTCTCTATCACCACGGGTGTTTTCAACTTGGAAACGAAGGTGCTCGATTCGTCAATATGCTGGTGCAGTGTGTCAGCAGCGGAAACCTTGACCCAGCTATCGTTATTGGCGGTGATGTCGGCTACACGAACGGCTAGTTTTTCGGCGTCGAGGCGGGCCTCATTGTCGAGGGTAGCAGTCAGGTAGTTGCAGTTGCCGATGAGCTGTGCCTTGTTGTCACCTGATAACACCAGTTCCAATTTATTCACGTTCGCACGGAAGTCCAGTTTGCATTCGCCATTGTTTACGATGCGGAGGTTGGCCAAATCGAAATCGTGGATGCTCACTTTGTCGGCATTCGAGATGTTCAGTTCGGTCAAATTGGGCAGCGTTATTTCCAATTCAGTCTTCCCGTCCATTTCGCCAATCATGGAGATATTGAGTTGTTCGCCCTCTTGGAACATTTCAACCACGTCAGGCCTGTTTTGGCCATCGGAGAATTTCACGCTGTACTCGCTCCCTTGTTTGATGTCGAGGATGATGTCGCCATCCAAATTGATTTTGCTGAAGCCATTGAAATCCGTTTTGCCTTCGGCTTCATCGTGTTGCTTCGCAAAAACTGCATTGTAAAGGCCGCCTTTGCCCATTTGCCAAGGGTATTGGCTCTCCCACCAAGGGAAGGAGTATTGCTCGTCCACTTGCAGGTCGAGGTCTTGCCAATGGAACTCGTTGCCGGGGCGCACCCATTTGCCTTCCGGCACTTTCAAGGTCAGGTTCACCCGTTGGCCCCGCCATTTTTCGCCGCCGGCGATTTCAAAATAGCTGGGCAGCACAAGGTGGTTGCCTTCTATCTTGTATTGATAGTTGATTTTGCTGGCCAATTGCTGGCCTTCGGTCATGCCTTCGCCACGGGCGTAGTTGGTCTGGAATACCTCGAATTTCCCGCTCTCCGATTTCTCCACCCGCAAGCGGATGTTTTGTGAAATGAGCTTGTCATCGGAAATGTACAGGCCATCGCCAAACTGTATGAAACTGCGCTCGAAAGGGTTTTTCTCGTAATCAATTACCAAGGTGTCGGTGGGTGCGAAATCCACTTTGTTTGCACCTACGCTGAAATCGGCACCGTGCGCAAATTCCTTCATGGTCTTCGTGCCCACGAAAATCAGGCTCACCAAGTTCAGCGACCAGAACAACCATAGTCCTGCGGTCCAACGGGGCTTGAAATTGGTGCGCATGAAAAGCCGCATCACCCCAAGCGCCAGCATCAGCAGCGGAACGCCCAAGAAAATCAGGATATTGATGACGCCCAAGGTCGTCAAAGCAGTGGAGCCGGGGTGCAGGAAGCTCGAAAACGGCAAGCCAAAGAAAAGGCCGCCCACCGAAACCACCCAGAACAAGACCAACAAGGCCACCAAGGCTACACCGATGCCAAACCCAACGGGCCGAATGACTTTCACCGCTACCTCAAACACCTTGCGGATAATACCGCCAACTGCTGCGATGATGGTGCTCAGTACCTGTGCTCCCTCAGCGGCTGCGGCTCTAAATTGATGTCCTCCAGCGGAAGCATTTGCGCTGGCATCTCCATCTTCCGGCGGCCCGTTTTTAGACTGCGACCCCTTGGTTTTTTTTTTCGAACCGAACTCCACTTTGAGTTCGTCGCCCAGTTCTGCCACTTTTTTTGAAACGTGGTCCAGTTCTTCCTCTATGATTTTGCCAATATTGGAAGCATTGATAGGCTCACCCCGCATGGACAGCTTGTCGCTGGCGGTTTCTGCCTTCGGCAAAATGGCCCAAAGGATGAAATAAAGTGGCACAGCAAAACCGCCCGTGAACGTGAAAAGGAGGAAGGCCAAGCGCACCCAAAGCGGATCGGCAATGCCGAAATAGGCCGCAATGCCTGAGCAGACACCGCCCACCACTTCCTCGTCGGGGTTGCGGAAGAGGCGCTTGCCCGTTTTAATATTGAATTTTTTACCAAAAGAAGACTTAGGCTCGCCGGCCGTCGTGTCTTCCAGTGGCTCGGCTCCGAAGTCCTCTGGCGTACCCATGATGGAGATGACGCCTTGCACGTCTTTTAGTGAGACGATGGGGCGGCTGCCCAGTTTTTCTTGGAACAACTCTCCCATCCTCGACTCGATGTCGGTGGTGATTTCCTCATAGCCTTCCGAGCTGCGAAAATGGTTGTGGATGGTCTTCAGATAACCGCTGAGTACCTCATAGGCGTCTTCGTCAATGGTGAAGGGCATACCGCCGAGGTTGATATTGAATACCTTAGTCATTGTAAGATGAATTGATTTTGTTTTTGATGTTGGTTTCTGGATGCTTGATGCTGGCGATTGCTTGTTTGGCTGACTGTCATCCCGAAGATTTGGGACTAGGCCTGCCAACTGTCAAACTGCCAACTCAATTGGCCGAAAGGCTACTGGAAGAGTTGCTGACCGCATTCACTAATTGGTGCCAAGTGGTGGTCAGTCCGTTCAGGAAGTCCTTGCCATCGGTGGTCAAGGTGTAGTACTTGCGGGGAGGGCCGCTGAGCGATTCCCGCCAAGTGTAGTCCAGCAGGCCGGCGCTTTTGAGGCGGGCGAGCAGGGGGTACATCGTGCCTTCCACCACCATCAGCTCCGATTTTTCGAGGCGCTTGATGATGTCCGTTGGGTATGCCTCGCCCTCATCCGAGATGATGGACAGGATGCAGAGTTCCAAAATGCCCTTCCGCATCTGTTGGGTCGTATTGTCTAAGAGTCCTTGAACTTTCATTGCTGCACGGTTACATGGTTTCATTGTTTGATGGCTTCATTGATTCATTGTTCGAGGCAGGTGTGATTGCAAAAAACAGTGTATCAATGAAACTGTGAATCCATATTTGATGATGCAAACCTACAACATGGCAAGCTACCATGCAATACATAGTAGCTTCTTTAGCAAGGAATTTTTGATAAACAGGTAGCTTGCTTCGACGAAGGGCGGAAAAACAGGGGTGAAAAAATTGGATACAAACCGACGAAACCCGTGATTTTCAGGGGTTTTGCGGAGCAATGACGCAGGTAAAGCCCTAAATTGTGCTCGAAAACTAAAATCTCACGCTGCTATGAAAACCGTAATAACGCTGCTTAGCCTACTGGTTTGCATTGGATTCATGCAGGCGCAACCCTCGTTCGCCAAGGCCGATTCCATTGGCTTCCATTTCGACGGATACTATCTTGACTTGCCGGATTTGGCACTAAAACTCACCACGCCCTTTGATACCGAGGTTGAAAAGGCCAGGGTGCTTTTCATGTGGGTGGCCCACCATATTAGTTTTGATGTTCAGAAATATGAAAACCCACCTGCGTTGGGGCGGTTCGTGGCCAAAACGGAAAAGGAGCTACAAAAAAAGACCCAGCAGCAACTTGAAACT
>JADLHE010000313.1 GCA_020848965.1 Saprospiraceae bacterium | reverse complement strand
CGGAGTTCGGGTTTTCCATAAGGTCCCGCACTTGGTCGAGCCATTTCTCATCTACGTCGGGCTGGTTGTTGATGCCCTTGTATTTCCAATGCGCCGCAAAGCCCCGCTCGGCTATCTCGTCCATGCGCTCGGAGCGGATTTGCACCTCCACGAAGCGCCCATCGGGGCCGATGACGGTGGTGTGCAACGACTCGTAGCCATTGGATTTTGGCACCGTCACCCAGTCTTTCAGGCGCTCGGGTATTGGCTTGTAAATATCGGTGACGATGGAATAGGCCGTCCAGCAAAGCGTTTTTTCCCGACGGCGTTCCACATCCAGCACGATGCGCACGGCGAAGATGTCATAGACCTCCTCGAAGGGAGTGTCTTTCGATTTGATTTTATTGTAAATGGACGACACCGACTTCGCCCGACCAAAACAGCGGTACTTCAAGTCTGCATCATCCAATTCCTCCCGGATGGGTGCCAAAAATTTCTCGATGTATTCTTCCCGTTCGTCCTCGCTGGCGTTCAGCTTCTGGTTGATTTCATCGTAAGTCTCCGGCTCCATGATTTTCAGGCAGAGGTCCTGGAACTCCGAGCGGATATTGTAGAGGCCTAATCGGTGGGCCAATGGGGCGTAGATATAGCTGGTTTCTGCCGCAATTTTCAACTGTTTGTGCCGGGGCATGGAGCCTAGGGTGCGCATATTGTGCATCCGGTCGGCCATTTTTATCAATACCACCCGCACATCAATCACCAGCGTGCTGATAACCTTCCGGAAGTTCTCGGCTTGTGGACTTTCGGAAGTGGCCGTGCCGTCGAGCTTGGTGAGGCCATCCACGATAAGGGCTATTTTATCACCAAATTCATCTTTGATTTGGTCAATGGTATAGTCAGTGTCTTCCACCACATCGTGCAAGAGGGCACAAACGGCAGCGGTAGGCCCCAAGCCAATTTCTTCGATACAAATTATGGCCACTTCAATGGGGTGCGTGATATAAGGTTCACCCGATTTGCGGCGCTGAAGCGAGTGCGCATTGGCCGCCAATTCAAAAGCCTGACGCACTTGGTCGTGGTCTTCCTTGTCCATTTTGTCGTCCAGCGTGCGCAATAGCCGACGGTACGCACTGTGTATAATGACGTGGTCTTCTTGGCTGAGTTCTGCTACGAGTGGTGGCGGCATATTCTTTACGTTTTTTTTGACGAGCAACCCGCTGGACGAAAATACCCAGCATAAGATTTTGAAACAAAATCCACGGTTCGATTCTTTTGGAATTTAATTTGGCGGCTGTGGACAAAGTTAGGGGATTTGGATAAAATTGGTAATCCTATCCGACAATACATATTTGCTTTCTCAATATCCCCGTTACATGGTTTCAGAAATTGCCAAAGGCATCGGCGAGCTTCCCAACGGCCCATTTGCCCACCTGTTGGCCTTGCCAAGTTCCCTGCACGATGCCGTCCCGATAATGGATGCCGCCATACAACCGGGAAATGGCAGCCTCGTCGGCAGCGGCTTGGAAGGAGGGAAACTGGCGAACTGGCAGGCCAAACTCCACTTCGCTATCATCGTCGAATTTAAAATTGGCCCCAAAAACCCTCGTCAATACTTTGGCGGCGGAATGGGAGGCCACGCTGTGGCCTGAAACATATTCCGGGAAGGGCGGCGTCTGGAGCAGGGGCTGCCAACGTGGGTCGAGCAGGGCATGGATGGCCGTTTCTGGCCGGACCCGGTTGCTCCGGTATTTTTCATCCCAACAAGCGATGAAGGCATCGGCCAAGCTGATGGCCACCAGCGCATGGGCCAGCGTGGTTTTGCGCAGCGAAAAACCCTGCTGCAAGCAGGCGATGCCCGTGATGCCCATCCAGTGCCCGCCGGGCGAAATCTTTTTGATGCCGATATTGATATGCCCCATCTGCTGCACGGCAAAGGGGTTGCAATCCCAAAACATGGCGATGTCCTGTTCGGCTTTGTCTGCCCGTTTTACGGTTTCGTAGGTCTCTTCCATTTCCAAGTAAAATTGGGAACTTGGGTCGGTGCTGTAGGGGTTCGGCGGCAATGGCTTGAACTGTTGGGCAGAGTCGAGCACGAAGCTGCGCAGGTTTCGCCAGTGAGGCTCCACGGGGGCCATGAAGGCTGGCGGCGTGGGCTGCCACCATTCGGGGCCTTGCTTGGGGGTGTACCTGGGCAAGCCGCTGAGGGTTGTGAAGCCGTCTTTTTTGATATAGACAAGTAATTGATTCACAATGGCTTCCGTTACGACCACGCTGTTTTCCAACTGCTTTTGGGGAATGCCTTTGCTCGGCGCAATGGCCAAGATGGAGTCTATCTGCTGCCGCAATAGGTAGCCGGAAGGCAGCAGTTTTTCGCCCATTTTAAGCACCGCTAAAATGGTGGAAAGGGAAGCCTCGCCTTGTTTGACGGGCAGCCCCACAGTTTCAATCCCAGCAAAGCCGTTCAGCTTTTTTGCGAAGCTGAAATGCTTGCTTGGGCAATAGGCCGCCTGTACTTCGTTGGCCGCCAAGCAGATATAGGCATAGTAACGGCTCGCCGCCACGGGCGATGTCACGTCGTTCACCATGATGTCCGTGGCTTTTTTCAAGGTCTGCACGTAGTCTTGGGAGCCAAAAGCAGTTTTGGCCTGAACCGACATTAAAGTGGCAAGCATCATAATCATCGCTGAAACGATGCGTCTCATTTTTCCGAAAATGCTCATGGATTGATGTTTAATAACAGGGCCGAAGCATTGTTTAGCCCCACCAAAATGGACTTCCCATTGTTGACGGGCTGGAAATCCCGGACGCAGCCTTGAATGGACAATCCCGCCTCCGTTTGCGGAACATAACGGAAATTGCCCTTGCCGTCGCCCAGTAGCAGCGTCCCGAAATTGGCGTCAATTTTCCCGATTTTGATGCGCACTTGCTCCACATTGCCGCCCAGCAAAATGTCCAGGTTTCCATCATGGTTGTAGTCGCCCGTGGCGATGGCATATACCGGGGAAAAACTCGCCTGCACGGGCAGTTCCTTGGGTTGGAATACCCCGTCCTTGTTCTCAAAATAGGTCGTCTTGAAATGCGTAGCCGTCAGGGTTTTGGCCATTTTCAATTGGTCGGGGGAGAGTAGGTCTTCGAGTTTTGCCTCGGAATAGGAATCATAGGTAGTGAAGACCTGCCGGAGGCTCGTCATTTGGTCGAGCATTTCGTCACGGGAAGCAACGGGGTAGGCCACCCCTTGCACATATTGGCAAAGCAGTGGGTCTATGGAGCCGTTTTGGTCGAAATCGGCATAGTTCAAGGTCAGTGGTTCGGTTGGGCTGGCCTTGTACTGCGAGTTTTCGCCCCAGTTGCCCGCTATCAAATCCAAATCGCCGTCCTTATCCATATCGGCCAAATGGATGCGGTTCCACCAGCCCCGGTAAGGCTCGCTGAAAAAATCGGCCGTTTTCCTGACCAAGCCCGTGGCCGCCACCGCAAAAACCTCCGGCTGCATCCACTCGCCTACCACCAAAAGCTCCTTGGTGCCATCGCCATTCAGGTCGGCCCAATCGGCATCCGTGACGAGGCCAAGGTATTGCAGGTCTTTTGCCGCCATTGCCACTACGTTTGTGAAGCGCCCCGTTCCATCGTTTTGCAGCAAAAAGCTCTCAGGAACTTCCGGGTAACGCCCAGGCACCACCCGACCGCCCACATAAAGGTCGAGGTCGCCATCTTTGTCGTAATCCAAGGGCACCACGCAGGCACCTGAAACCGCCTCCTTGGGCAGGGCATTTGGTTGCTTCGCAAAAAAGCCGCCCCGGTTTTCGTAAAAACGGTCTTGGTAGCCGGGGTCGTTCTGGGGCAAATCAAAGCCACCGCTCACCACGTAGAGGTCTTGGTCGCCATCGCCATCGGCATCGAAAAAGGCGGCGTCCACGTCCTCATAAGCTTGGTCGGACTCGATGTCGGCTTGCCGCTGAGGCTGGAACTCGCCCAAGGTATTTTGCAGCAGCAGCTTGCCGGGCTGTTGGCGGGCACCACAAAAAAGCACATCGGCAAGCCCATTGCCGTTCACATCCGCCACGGCCATTCGGGGGCCTGCATACGAGAGCATATTGGGCATGAGCGGCTGCAATTTGAAGTCATTGGTGGGGTCTTCTTGGTGCTGAAAGGGCAGTTTTATGGACTTCGGATTGAACACAGGGCGGGCCTCCAATTTTTTGGTCATTGCGCTATTCGACTGATAATCAATATCGAGGCTGCGGTCGGGCGCCAAGCCTTGCTGGATAACCTGCGTTTTGCCATCCGGCCAATTGACAAGCACGGAGTCCAAGCTCACGCCCGTTGCGAAGCCAAAATGCAAGGGGCCAAGCATGGCCGACTGGAAGCCGTGAACTGGTTGGTTTTCAAGGGTTTGCTGCCCGGCTGAGGTGAACAGCGTGACCTTTGCGCCGAGCGCAAAACGGTTGCCCCCCGGCATTTTCAACTTGATTTTCAAAAAATGGCCAGCGTTCGGCATTCTTTCTTGGGTCTCATTGCGGTACAGCCCCGCAGCCTGGTTCATGTGGTTGATGACGAGGTCGAGGTCGCCGTCATTATCGAGGTCGGCATAGGCAGCGCCGTGGGAGAAGGTCGGCTCGCTGAAGCCCCAATCGGAGGAGCGGTCGGCAAATTGTAGGTTGCCTTTGTTCTCGAAGCAGTAATTGTGGAGCGGAGTGGATTTCACGCCTTGCAGCATGTTGAACATACGGGCGGTGGGCGACGCACCCTGGTTGTATTTGAGGCGTTCGTTGGCGTAAAACTTCACGAAGTCCATGTCAATCATGTCCCGGCCATAGCCGTTGCTCACGAAAAGGTCACGCAGGCCGTCGGTGTTGAAATCGGCGAACAGGGCCGACCAGCTCCAGTCGGTATTGGAAATACCCGCCACTTGGCCTATTTCGCTATAAGTCCCGTCCCCGTTGTTGAGGTGGAGCATATTGCGCATGAGCTGGTGGTAAAAGCCGTTCTGGAGGGTGTTGTTGTACAATTCGTAGTTGTCGGGGGTGTAAAGCAATTTGCGGCGCTTGTTGGTTTCGGGAAGCATGTCCAAGGTGAAAATATCGGCCCAGCCATCGTTGTTGATGTCGCCAACGTCCACGCCCATCGAAAAATTGGAGATATGGCCGAGGTGCTGCTTTAGCGACTCTTTAAAACTGCCATTTTGTTGGTTGATGTAAAGGTAATCCTCCTCTACATAGTCGTTGGTGACGTAAATATCAGGCCAGCCGTCGTTGTTGAAATCGGCCACAGCGAGGCCCAAGCCATAGCCGAGCGGATTGGAGATGATGCCCGCAGCCAGGGTCACGTCGGTGAACTTGCCATTGTTGTTTTGGTAAAGGCGGTCGCCAGCGTCGGCATCCACCATTTTTTTGACGAAGGCGGCGTCGAAATTTTTGAGGTTGCGGATATTGTGGTTGATGACGAAAAGGTCAAGGTCGCCGTCCCGGTCATAATCGAAAAAGGCGGCTTGGGTGGAGTAGCCCGCATCGGCGACGCCCATTGCTTCGGCCTTGTCGGTAAAAGTTCCGTTCGCATTGTTCACGAACAATTGGTTTTTGCGGCGCTCCGGTGGCACGTCGCCGGAGTAGCAAACATAGATGTCCAGCCAACCATCCGCATTCACATCGGCCACGGTCACGCCTGTTTTCCAACCTGAACTCCCCGCTACGCCAGCAGTTTTGGTGACATCTTCAAAATGCCAATTTCCACGGTTGAAATAGAGTTGGTTGGGCTGTTGGTTGGAGGTGAAATAGAGGTCTATCAGCCCGTCGTTGTTGAAATCGGCCAACGCCACGCCGCCGCCGTTGTAGAAATATTCGTAGGTGATGATGTTCTGGGCAGGGCTTTCCACCAGCTTATTGTCGAAGACAACACCGGACTGTTCAGGTGGCACGGCGGTGAACAGAGGCTTGGCATCCTGTGCGGGTATCGCTTGTGCCATTGCCAGCCACAACACTATTGGCAGGGTTTGCTTTATTGAATTGTACAAAGTGGTTGTTTTTGCAAACATAAAAAAAGCCGCCAGACATGCGGGATGCCTGGCGACTTTTCAAGGAAAAACCATGAGGTCATCCATTACTGGTCCCACCATACCCGTGAGTTCCAGTTGTCGGGGCCGCCCAGCCTTGACACTGCGGCGTCCTTGTTGGCCTTGTTCAGGCCGTCCTCGCTGGCAGGGTACTGGAAACGGCGTGGCACTTCGCCACCAGAGTAGTTGCCTGCATAATTGACAGGTGTGACCACAGGGTAGCCGGAGCGGCGCCAGTTGGCGTGCGCCTCGTAGCCGTCGAGCAGCGATACAATGTAGTACTGCGTATTGATGGCCTTCATTTTATCGTCAGTGGAACTGCCATACGCTACGGAAGCACCGAACGCATCGGCAGCAGCAGCATCAACCAGCCCAGCGGGTGGGTTGTATAGGCTTAGCTGCTTGATGGAAGCCGCTACGCCATCGCGGAAGAGCTGCTCGCCATCGCCGGAAATCCAGCCACGCTCGGCAGCCTCTGCCATGAGGAGGAGGGTCTGGCCGTGCGAGATGAGGATATTGGCGTCATCGGCATCGGCGAAGGCGGAACGGAGTTGGGAGTAGGTAGCAATGTCGTCGGTCGAACCGTTGATGCTGCCGCTGGGCAAGCCCTTTTGGCTGGCTTCCGTGTCATCCTCCGTGCCCGGATTGGCGGAGCCAGTATCGCCAGTGCGCACCACGGACAGAATCTTGAGCCGTGGGTCGTTGCTGCTGCGCAGCAATTCGATGAAGGTCTCCGAAAACTTGAAGGAGTTGTTGGACAGCTCCAAGCGGCCACCGTTGAAGTAGCCCAGCACGTTGCTGTTCGGGTTGACGAATGCACCGGGCAACTGCAATACCCGGAAGGACTCGTCGTAGCTGCTGATAACGCCACCAGCTACTGCCTTGGAGGCGGCTGCCTCCGCTGCGCCTGGGTCTTTCTTGGACATGCGCATGGCCACGCGGAGCATGAGCGAGTTGGCCGCTTTTTTCCAAAGGTCAATATTGCCTGCATAGGAGGTCACGTCGCCCTTGAAAGGCTTGGATGCATCAAAAGCACTGCCAGCCTCGGACAGTTCCTTGATGAGGTCGGTAAGGATGGCTTGCTGCTCATCGTAAACTGGATAGTAGATGCCATCGGTGAAGCCCTTTCCAGCCTCAAAATAAGGCACGTCGCCATAGGAATCGGTCAGGCGGAGGAAGGCAAAAGCCTTGAGAACCCTTGCAGCGCTGCGGTAGTTCACGTCATCGGGCACGTCGGCCGTCTTGGCGATCAGGTTGGTCAAACCCTTGATACAATTGCCGTAGTAGGCATCCCAAAGTGCGGAGTTGTAGCCCTCGTTGTAGAGGTACTTGTCGCCTTGTTCCCAGCTGAGGGAAGCGAACTGCTGCACGAATTGGGTATTGTAGATGAGGTTGTTGCGCCAAGCCTCGTATTCACCGCCTGATGTGGCCAAGGTCACTTGCGTGAATAGTGCGTCGGAGGAAAGGTCGCTGACCGAGGTCGGGTCTATGTTGATTTCTTCGAAGTCTTTGGTGCAGCCTCCAAGGAGCAACACTGACACGACTGCGAAGCATTTGATTAAATTACGCATATTGAATTAATGGTGTTTTTTGCAAAAAGGTGCGGCCATTTGGATGCGCCTTTTTCGCTAAAATTTAAGTTTTGCAAGGCTGGCATTGCGCTTTTGCATCGCATTTTGCGAATAAAAATCGTCATGCTGAAACCTTGCTTTCAAAAGCAGGTGCTTGAGTAAGGCTTTGTTTCGGTAATTCCTCGCCCTTCGTGGCGAACTCGAAACTCCCTGTCTGCCGACAGGCAGGAAACCCCGCCACTCAAAACTTTTTAGAACCGCAGGTTCAAGTTGACACCGAAGGTGCGCACTGGGGGCGCTCCGAACCACTCCAAGCCCTGGCCGTTGCCTGAGTTGTAGGTGGATTCTGGGTCAATGTTCGGTACGTACTTCTTCAAGATGAGCAGGTTCCTGCCAACCAATGAAATGCTGGCTCCCCTGATGCCTTTTTCACCGAAAAGGGTGCTAGGCAACGTGTATCCGAAGATGATTTGGCGCAGCTTGATAAAGTCCGATTTGTAGATGAACTCGGAGGAGATGTTCAAACCGATGGACTGGTTGTAGCTCTGTGCTGAAACATTGGTGGTGTTCTTCTCGCCAGTGGTCTCGTCAATGCCATCCACCACGATACCGCCCTCACGGCCTTCGAGCGTGCGCTCCGTTTTGCCACGGTAGGTGCCGAAGTCGTTGGTGCCAGAGTACATGTGACCGCCGAAGCGTCCGTCAATCAGGAAGCTGAAGTTGAAATTGCCGAAACGGAAATCGTTGTTGAGGCCGAGTGTGAGCGGCGACACGCCCGTGCCGTAGCTCAGCAATTCGCCACGCTGTGGCAGGCCATCTTTCAGCAGCAGTTCGCCGCTGGCGTTGCGCTTGTAGTCATAGCCCATCACCTGGCCGAATGGCTTACCCACGATGTGGTCAACGAAAGCTGTCAGCGAGCGAGCGTTGGCGATGCGGGAAGTCTCCAACTGGTCTGAAATCGTGACGACCTCGTTCTTGTTGTAGCCCATATTGTAGGAGAGGTCCCATGTGAACGACTTGGACTTGAACGGTGTCAAGTTGAGGAGCAGTTCCACGCCTTTATTGCTGACTTCGCCAATGTTTATCAAAACGCTGCCGTAACCGCTGGTTTGCGAAATTTGGCTGGAAATGATGTCGTCGGTCGTCGTGCGAGTATAGAAGGTCAGGTCGAGGCCCACTTGGTTGTGGAACAGGCGAGCGTCAAGGCCGATTTCGCTGGAGACCATTTGGTAGGGCTTCAAGTTTTTGTTCGGAATGGTGTTCGTGGCAATGGAGCCAACCGGCAGGCCGTTAAAGGTGTTGCTCCCCAGACCGTAGTTCAGCGTCAAACCGTATGGATCGCGGTCGCCGCCAAGCTTTGACCATCCTCCCCGCAACTTGAGGAAGGAGACGAAATCGGGCATCTGTGTAGCTTCAGAAATGATGAAGCTGGCAGAGGCTGATGGATAGAACAGCGACCAGTTGTCGGGTGACAAGGTAGAATACCAATCGTTGCGGCCAGTTACGGTTACGTAGAGCATCCTGTTGTAGGAAAACTCGGCGGAGCCGAACATGGAGTTGATGCGCTTTTCGTTGTAATCGTAGTTCGTCCATTTGTTCTGCAGGTTGTTGATATTGTAGAAACCCGGTACGAAGAAGTTGTCACCACCGTAGCCATTGGTCTCTTCTACTTGCTTCATGGCGTTGCCGCCAACGAACATATCTATCCCGAAATTGGATTGTGTCATCTTGTTCACGCCGAGTATCACCTCTGCGTTGCGCTCGTTGAACTGGTTCTTGGACTGGTCGTTGATCTGCCCGCCGGGAGCGTAAGCCGTTCCGGTTGGTGTCACCTCGAAATTGGAGCGGGTGTACTGGTCAGCACCAAGGCGGCCACGCAGGTAGAGCCAGTCGGTGAAATTGTACCGTGCCTCCATATTGCCGATGAAGCGCTTACGGGAATCCTCTTGTTGGAAATCCTCGATGGCCCAGTATGGGTTGGTCACGTATGGGTTGCCATTGAAGACGTTCTCACCGCCGTTAGCGTTGAGCTTGCTGTCCTTGAATGTTTGCTGGTTCAAGCTGGTAGGCAAGATGCCGATGGTGAAGTTGGCGTTGCCGGGCGAGTCGGAAAGGCGGGGCCTGTTCTTGACCTTTTCCAAAATATAACGGCCGCTGAAGTTGACCGACAGCTTGGTGGTTGGCGTCATGCCAACGTTTGCCGCAAAATTGTTGCGGTGCAGCGTCGAGCCGGGAATCACGCTCTGGTTGTTGAGGTCAGAGGCCATGACGTTGTAGCGGAACTTGTCCGAACCACCATTGAAAGTAATGGAGTTGTTCAGGTTGGTGCCTGTTTGGTAGAAGTCCTTCACGTTGTTCTTCTGTGCCGAGTAGGGCCTCGAAACACCATCGAACTGTGGCACGGAGCTACCGTCCATTTTGGCGCCCCAACTGTTGAGGTTAATGCTCGCTGCTGTGGCTTGGTCGGCTGGCTTCTGTCCATCAACGCCGTGGCCGTACTCGTACTGCCACTCTGTGAGGTCCATGACAGACTCCGTGGTGAAGTTGCTGTTGATTTCGATGCCAAGACCCTTGCTTTGCTTGCCACGCTTGGTAGTCACGAGGATGACGCCGTTGGATGCCCGTGAGCCATAGAGTGCAGCAGCAGCGCCGCCTTTGAGCACGGAGATGGACTCAATTTCGTCGGGGTTGAGCATTTGGATGCCATCGCCAGCGTCACGACCGCCCCATTCCCCGGCAGAGCCTCGGTTGGAGTTGTCAATGGGGATGCCGTCCACCACATACAAAGGTTGGTTGCCACCAGACAGGGAAGTATTGCCACGCAACACCACCCTTGACGAACCGCCAGCACCAGTGGCGGTACTGACCACGTTGAGGCCGGCCACCTTGCCCACGAGGTTGTTCATCACGTTGTTCGTGCGGGCCTGCGTGAGGTCTTCGCCGCTCACTTCGGTAATGGCGTAGCCAAGTGCCTTTTTCTCCTTCCTGATGCCGAGTGCCGTTACCACCACCTCGGAAATCTCAACGGAGCTTACTTCGAGGTTGATGACAATATTGGTCATTTTCTCATCCACGTTAACTTCCGTAGCCTTGTAACCGGTAGAGCTTACCTCCAAAACCAATGGGGTATTGCTCACCTTCATCGCAAAGTTTCCATCGAAATCAGTAACCGTACCCGTAGAGGTACCTTGAATCTTAATAGTTGCCAAAACTGGCTCGCCGCTGCCGGCGTCCTTGACAACGCCCGTGAGCTGTCTGGTCTGGGCCAGTGCCATTGCATGAGCAAACAGGATGCCCAGGAACGTCAGTAAAAGTTGTCGCATAATTTTTAAAATAGTTTGATTAGTGAAAGTTGAAAAAACTGAAAGACGGCTCAAAAAAAATGTTAGAATTTGAGCAATCATGAAATCTTGCTTAGTCGAAACAGCCGCAGAATGGTTGAACGGCACCACGATATACTGCAGAAACAGTACTGGAGGAAGCCATTTTCAATTCAGCCGCTTAGAACTTCAATTGAAATCAATGAGTATGAATGGGAAAAGCGTGATGGTCGCTAGAAATTAGGCTCAAACTCTTTTTTGGAAAGTACTTGGGACACTTTGCGTTAGAATGGGCGAATATGATGACTTTTTTGAAAACGGCAAGGGTTATGTTTATTTGTCGAACGCACTGTTTGGGGCAAACCAAATTAGAAGATTAAATAGAAAATATGTCCATCGCATTCACAAGGTTTCTAAGAGCATTGTTATTGAATGCAAAACTTTTAAAAACAAATAAATATGAATAAAATTATTTTTAATTTAGTGCCTTGTATTTAGTGTTAAAAATACGTTTACCCTTCAAGTAATAATACAGAAAGAGCATTTAACACCCGTAAAAAAAAATGTCCCAATGCCGATTGATTCGCCAATTCAGGTTTCTCAAATGCCCGTTCAGCAATCCCCCTCCCGGCAACTGAACAAACTCCCTTTCTAGCCACCTATTTGGCCATAGATTTTGTAGCAGTTCTGTCAGAAGCACTCATCCAAGTGTATAGATTTTGCATCACAATCTTGCGCACGGGACTTGCGCATTGCTTGCTTGCGCAAAACCCACACGGCACGGCCCTGAAATTGGCTTGCGCCTCCTGTCACGCTCCGGTGGGCTGGGAAATACTGCTATCAAGCTACGCCAACGAATTGCGCATGCTGCCACACGACCGACCCGGATTGGAACCCGGCGACCCCTTCCATCGCATGAACATGGAGGTGATACAAGGGTCTTAATTGCCATTTCCTGAACGAATCCTACCAAAAAACGAAAGCTTGGCCCTCATCACCTGCCCTGCCCGCATTTTTGCAGCGCAATTAAACACAATTGAATGCGCTTCCTGCAACAGCTTCCGAATTTATTGAAAAGAGAAACCGCCAATGGCCAGTATTTGCCGTTGGTGGACGGGCTTCGTTTCCTGGCCATCATGCCGGTCATCGTACAGCATACGAGCGAGCGGCTCATCAAGCATGGCACGGTGGATTTTTCGATGCCCATCGAACAAGACCAACTCGCTTTCCTGGCGAGCAGGGGCACCATTGGGGTCTTCCTGTTTTTTGCCATAAGCGGCTTCATGTTGTCGCTGCCCTTTGCCCGGCACCATCTTGAGGGGACCAAAGCCCCTCACCTGAAACACTATTTCTTTCGTCGTTTTACCCGCATCGAACCGCCGTACCTGGTATGGATGACGGTTTTTGCGGCCGTGCTGCTCATACAGGGCGCATGGGCGGTGGGCGATATGCTGCCACACTGGTTGGCGAGTTGTTTTTACCTGCATACGCTTATTTACGGCGACTATTCGGTCATCAATCCGGTGGCTTGGTCGCTCGAAATCGAAATTCAGTTTTATCTCATCGCACCTTGGCTTGTTGGGCTGTTTTTTTCCATAAAAAACGCCCGGCACCGCCAATGGATACTGTTCGGCAGCATCTTCGGCTATATTGCGCTGCAACATGCGCTCGGCTGGCAGCACTCGCCGTTCAAACCGACGCTGCTGGGGCAGATGCAACACTTCCTCGTGGGCATTTGGCTCGCCGACTGTTACATCAGCCGCTGGCAAAAAGCGCCTGCGGCGAACAAGGCATGGGACTGGGCCGTGCTGCCCGCCCTGCTCACGATGGCCTATACCTGGACGGAGGAGTTCGGTAAGAGCCTCGTCTTTGACGCCTCCTTGATGGTGATGTTCACGGCGGCACTTCGGGGCAGTTTGTTCCCACAATTGCTTCGCAATCAATGGGTTGCCATCATCGGCGGCATGTGCTATACTATTTACCTGACGCACCTGCCCATGCTCGAAATGCAGATGCTGTTCACCAAGCACCTGACCCTGACCGATCATTACCTGCCCAACCTGCTGCTGCAATTGGCCATCGGCCTGCCGCTGGTGCTGGTGTCTTCGGCAGTGTTTTACTTAGTCTTGGAGAAGCCATTCATGAAAAAAACGCTGCCGAATTTCGGCTTGGCATTCAGCGCCATCAAGTCGGTTTTGGGCAGAAATGGTGCCTTGGTAAAAGCGCCCATTGCCGGAGGCAAAAAGCTTGTGACCGTTGCATTGCTGCTGGTTTCAACAACAGCCTTTTCGCAGGATACCCTGACCAATGAGTACCAACTGCCGCCATTGGATACGCTGATAAAATTGGCCCTTGAAAAATCGCCCGTGCTGCGCTCGCAGGATGTTTGGATAGAGATACAAAAGGAGGAGTGGCAACTTCAGAAAAAACAGTGGATGAACCTTGTTTCGGTTGGGGCAGGCACCAATGTTGGCAACAATAGCGTGCTCGACTACCAACAGACCACGACCAGCTCGGAATACATTACCGTGAACCGCAAAAGCGCCATCTATAATGCCGGGGTGGCGGTGCGCATCAGCCTTGGCGATGTGATGACCCGTGGCGACAAAAACAATATAGCCCGGTTGGAATGGGAACGTGCCCAGGCCGACCGTCAGATATTGGAAGATAAAATTCGAGAAGAGGTCATAACGCAATATGACCATTTGCAAGCAGCCCTGCGTCTCCTCAATCTGGAAGCGCTATCCCTGGAGACGCAGCGGCTGGCTTTTGAAGTGGCGGACACTTACTTCCGGGCGGGCACCATGAAAGTGGAGGATTACAGCAGCGAATTGTCGAAGAAAATAAGTGCCGAAAAATCGCTGGAAAACAGCCGCATTGAGGCACAGAAAGCATACCGCATGTTGCGGGAATTTGTAGGAATTTAATGCTGATGGCTTACGGTGGTTCCTAATCGCCGTAGGCCATCAAGTTTTTTTTTGTTTACTTGAACAAACACCACCATTCCCCTCCCATTTTCCGAAGCATTTTTACCAAAAAACGAAAGTAGCCGCCCCGTGCATGCGCAGCCGGGCAAATTTGTATTGCGTTTCGATTCCCCCCTGTTTTGCGTCTTCTCAATTTTACACAAATGACCTTACTCGAATTTATCAGGATAGCCATCGGCCAATTCAAGCTGATGCTGCTGATGGGCATTACCATGGCGGGCATGGTGTTTTATTCGACCCGCAACACACCGAAGGAGTTTGCTTCCAGCACCCTCGTGAACACGGGCCTCGTGTCCGGCTACAACCTCGAATCGGCAGGCACAAAGATTGACTTTGCCTACACGAACAACGAGATGGAGAACCTCGTCAGCCTCGCCACCTCTTACCAGACCATTGAGGAATTGGCCATGCGGCTGCTGGCAAAATACGCCATACTGGATGCTCCGCAACCCGAAATCATCGGGCAGGAAGGCTGGGAGGAACTGCAAAAACCGGAGTTTCAAGCCGTGCGCAAGCTCATCGTGGTGCCCGGCGACTCGACGGCCACCTACCAGAAAATCCAGCAACTGCGCATGGAACGGCACGAGAACGACCTGCAAAAATTGCTGTACAGCAACCACCCGTTTTTTGGCGTCGAAAAATTGCAGACCCTCAACGTGAGCCGGGAGGGCAAGAGCGACCAATTGCGGTTTAAATACACGACCATTGACGCCTTTATCTGTCGGGAAACGCTGGTGGAATTCACCCGAATTTTTACCGAAAAACAGCGCCACCTCAAGCAGATTCAAAGCACCGATGTGCTCGAATTTTTCGCCAAAGCCACCCGTGACGCCGCTGCTGACCTCAGTGGCCGGGAAGATGGCCTGCTGGCCTTCATGGTGGCCAATAAAATCATCAACTACTACGAACAAACCCGTTTCATCGCTGCCAAAAAGGAGGATTTGGACGAGATGTACTTCCGGGAGTTGATGTCGCTCGCTGGCGCCGACAGCACCATCAAAAGGGTGGAAAAAGAGCTGGGCAAGCACGTGAACCTGCCGGAACTGAACAGCCGCCTCATCCTGAAACGGGACGAACTTGGCGACATCAGCGCCCGCATTGCACAGATGGAAGTGGCCATTTTGGACAGTATGCCGAACACTTCCATGGCTTTGGAACAATTGAAAAAAAGGGCAGACCTGCTCAAAAATGACATCAAAAACACTGCCGCCGCCACCTATGCCGTGAACCGTACCCCGGAGGGCTTGG
>JADLHE010000312.1 GCA_020848965.1 Saprospiraceae bacterium | reverse complement strand
GCACTTTTACCCGCTCATTGCTATAAATGATTTCCTCAACATCATCGTTGCAAGTGCGCATTTTGGCCAGCGCCGATTTTTGGTCAAAACGCAGGGAAAAAACCGTGTCCATTACAAAGCCTTTTTTCCTGACTTCGAGATTGGGGTCGTAGATGTCCCGGACGAAACGAAGGCCCTTCACATCTAGGAATTTCAAGCTGTCAATCCAGCCCAGCGACTGAAAATAACAGCCTTCCAAATTGACATCCACCAGGGAAGCGTTCTGCAATTTCACGTTTTCAAGATTGGTTCCAGCAAAATCACCTTCGAGGTAAATATGGCGCATATCGGCGTTGCTGAGGTTGCCCTCCTTCATTTTGATATGTTCCATTCGGCTCTCCCGAAGGTTTGCCCCAGAAAGGTTGATGCCGTTCATGGCCGTATTTCGGAAGGTGGCTTGCTCCAACCAAGCAAAGGAAAGGTCGGCCCCTTGGAGGTCAGCATAGTTGAAATTGGCGTTTGAGAAAGATGAATAGGCCAATTTGGCACCTCTTAAATAGGCTTCCGAGAAATTGGCTTCCCGCAAGTCGGCGTAATTGAAATTGGCCCGAGCATAAATTTTGTCATAAGTGGCCTTGTCGAGGTTGCTGTTCACAAGCGAAAACAAAAGCTGCCCCCGTTCAGGACTTAATTGGCGTGGCGTCAATGAATCATTCTCTAAATAACGATAGGGTCGCATGGACTGGCTCAATGACACTATTCGACCAATCAAAGCATCGCTGAGCGTTCTATCTGGGTTGCTCCGCAATTCGATGTCGAGCTTGTCCATGATATTACTCATGAAGAAAATCAGGGAGCTTCGGCGGTTGCCCTCTTCGAGATTGATTTGCTGGTCGAGGCGCTGGTTTTGACGGCCCAAAAGGCTGTTTTGGGTGTCCAATTTATCGTTTTGGCGGCTGAGCATCCATGTTTGCACAATGGTGATGAACAAGGGGACTATGGCCGCAAGCATCGCAAAAGAACCAATTCTGGTGACCCGCCAAACCACTTGGGTCATAATCTCAGACAACGTGTCCTTGGATACTTTGCCTCCCGGTAGTTCGTCCAACAGCTGACGGAAGCTATTTTTCAAGCCCTTGCCAGCCAAAAGATGCGTTGTTGAAGAGGATACCAATTTCCTTACAACCGTGGTCGTCTTATTTGCCGTTCGTTGGGCTTCCAGCTCAGCCTTCAACCGAAGGTTTTCCAACTCCAATCTGCGGAGCCGTTCCATTTCCTCATTATATTCGCTCATGCATCATTGTTTTCACCGTCAATTTTACGGCAAAAAAGGAATAATTGTACAGTTTGTCAATTTGCTCAAAAATTGAATGTTTAGCGTCAGCGCAAAAAAAATATCAACAAAAGGAAAAAAACTAAAGCTAAAGCAAACCAAGTGGGCTAGAAACTGTTTAGATTTGCGCTTAGAATAAATCTAAATAAACATAACAGACCTTCATGGCAGGCAGAAAAATTTATCTTGACAACAACGCCACCACTCCTTGCGACCCAAGGGTAGTAGAGACAATGGTGCCTTATTTTTTTGAGCACCACGGCAATGCAGCCAGCCGCAACCACCCATTTGGATGGAAGGCAGAGGAAGCTGTGGACTATGCCCGTGAGCAAATCGCCAAACTCGTCGGAGCAGATGAAAAGGAAATCATCTTCACTTCCGGTGCCACCGAGAGCGATAACCTTGCCTTGAAAGGGGTCTATGAAATGTATTCCCGAAAAGGCAACCATATAATTACCGTAAAGACAGAGCATAAAGCGGTTCTCGACACTTGCAACAAGCTAGAAAAGCACGGTGCGGAAATCACTTACCTCGACGTGAAGAACGATGGCATGATTGACCTTGCTGAATTGGAAGCGGCCATCAAGCCAAACACGATTTTGGTCTCCATCATGTGGGCCAATAATGAGACGGGGGTGATACAGCCCATGAAGGAAATCGGCCAGATTTGCGAGAAGCACGGTGTGCTATTCTTTAGCGATGCTACGCAAGCCGTCGGCAAAATCAAGACGCACCCCCGTGAAGTTGGCGTTCATTTGATGGCCTTTACCGCCCATAAAATGTATGGCCCGAAAGGGGTTGGTGCGCTATACGTGAGCCGCAAGAACCCAAGGGTGAAAGTGACGGCACAAATGGACGGTGGCGGCCACGAACGTGGGATGCGTTCCGGTACTTTGAACGTTCCCGGCATCGTAGGTTTTGGCAAGGCTGCCGAAATTGCCATGCAGGAAATGGAGCAGGATGCGGCCCGGTTGAGCGCATTGCGGGATAAACTGGAAAAGGCAATGTTTGAATTGGAGGAAGTTTACATCAACGGCAACGTCAATTCAAGAATGCCTCACGTCACCAATATTTCCTTCAAGCACGTGGAAGGAGAGGGCTTGATGATGACCTTTAACCAAGAAATAGCACTCTCCTCTGGCTCGGCTTGCACGTCGGCATCTTTGGAGCCATCCTATGTTTTGGTTGCCTTGGGCTTGGGCGATGATTTGGCACACAGTTCATTGCGGTTCAGTTTGGGCCGTTTCACGTCTGAAGAAGATGTGAACTATGCCATCGAAGCGATAAAGAAAGGGGTGAACCACATGCGTGACCTTAGCCCAATCTGGGAAATGTACAAAGAAGGCGTTGACCTTTCTAAAATTGAATGGTCAGCACATTAAAATTGGCTTTAGGCTGTTGCGATATTGCTGCGCAACAAGCTTTTGAAGTCTTTTCATAAACTTAACAATTCAACAATCTCAATATGGCTTACTCAGAAAAAGTTATCGACCATTTCCACAATCCACGCAACGTAGGCACGCTTGACAAGGCGAAGAAAAACGTTGGCACAGGCCTCGTTGGTGCACCAGAATGTGGTGACGTGATGCGACTTCAAATAGAAGTTGATGAAGAAACAGGCATTATCCAAGATGCCAAGTTCAAGACTTTTGGCTGCGGCTCCGCAATTGCTTCGTCGTCTTTGGCGACGGAGTGGCTCAAGGGCAAGTCGGTAGATGAGGCGCTCAAGATTGACAATATGGAGATTGTCGAAGAATTGGCCCTACCACCCGTAAAGATTCACTGTTCTGTGCTGGCCGAAGACGCAATCAAAGCAGCGATTTTGGATTACAGGAAAAAGAATGGCTTGGAAGTGGAGGCAGAGGCAAGAGAACATGCCTAGTTTCTGATT
>JADLHE010000311.1 GCA_020848965.1 Saprospiraceae bacterium | reverse complement strand
TAGCAGCCCCAGCGAGTGCGGAAAATGCAGTTCCCGCTTGATTTACATGCTCGCCCCCTTGCCATGACAGATGCTCGCCGTGGCCCATTCGCCCACCCCATCAATGGTCAGGATGGCCGCTTCCTCGAAATTGCTGGGGTAGAACGCACTTGCCGCATGGCTCAGGTGGTGCTCAGGGAAGAGCAGTTTCAGTTTGCGGGGGTCGTAGTCGCCGACCTTGGCCAGTTCTTCCCGGATGATTTTTTTCAGGAACATTTTCTCCTTTATCCAAACGGGGATGGCCTTGATGAACGAGGCCAGCCCTTGCGGAGCAAAGCCATAATAAGTATCAAGCAGGCGCTCGAATTTGAGCAGCGGCTTGTCGTAGAACACCACGGCGTCCAGTTCGTCAATCGAAAAACCAGCTTGTTCGAGGGAGAAGCGGGCGGCATTGGTGGGGAAGCCGGGGTCGTGTTTTTTTCGGGTAAAACGCTCCTCTTGCGCAGCGGCAATCACCTCGCCGTTGTGCAGTACAGCAGCGGCAGAATCGTGGTAGAATGCGGATATGCCAAGGATTTTCATTAAAAGTTTTGAGTTTTGGGTTTTGAGTTTTGAGTTGGGGAGCCACTCAAAACTCCTAACTCAAAACTCAAAACTTCTTTAAGCCCCTTTGCAATCACGGCTTGCCCCTGCTCGCTCCAGTGGCAGTTGTCCACGGCCTTGAGGGGCAGTTTTTGCTCCAACATTTTTTGCTCCAAAAGCCGGGCGGGTGCTTCGTGGAAACTGGCACCACTAGCCTCAAAAATGCGCTTCATTTCGCTCATTTGCGGTTCGTAAATATCGGCAGAAAAAGCTACCAGTTTGGTCGTTTCCGGCAGCCGCTTGCGTATCATTGCTACGATGCGCTCCGTGGTTTTCACCGATTCATCGAAGAGTGGATAATCCCGTTTTTGCGTAGCGATATAGTACTCGCCCACCCGTTTTTCCTGCTTAAAAAGGTTTTGCTTTACGCCGTCCCAGCGTTCCTCCAGCCAGCGGAAAAACCAAATCGGCTCTTTCAGTCGCTGCCAAACGGAGAGCGGTCGGCGGTAGAAAATGCTGCCATCTTCGGCTAGGTAAGGACGCCGTTGCCCGACCTTGTAGCCACAGGCGATTTCGAGCGGGGCATGGTTGTCAATGAAGTCGTTGCTGCAGGTTTCCCAAACCACCACATCAGGTTTGATGCGGTCCACCCATTTGTCCAAAACCAAGTACTCCTGCAAGGTGCCAAAGCCCGCATGGCCGTAGGCAAACACCTCAAAGTCAAGGCTGTCGGCGAGGATATTGTAGAAGGTTTGCTCGTTGCTGGCTTCGATACTGGCCGTGTAGCTGTCGCCGAGGAACAACACTTTGGGCCGGTTGCTGGCCGTATCACCGAAAGCTTTGAAGCCGTTCTGGTCGTAGTGAAGGCTGATAGGGTAAGGCTGTTTGTTCACATCCTTCATTTCGCCCGTGTAGGTGTAGCCGGGCCTCATTTTCCAGCCCAGTAAATCGTCTTTTTCTGCGGTATCGTAGGGCGGAACGAGCGGGTTTTTCCTATACAATTCTTGGTATTTCAACCGAACGAAAACTTCGCCGATAGCCACCACTAATACCAGCATCACACCCAGTAGGATGAGGCTAAACACGGCCTTGCGGCCACGACTTAAAGGCGGTTTGGACATAGTGGCTTTTGATTTTGTTCGGCCTCACGGCCAAAACTTCCTGCAAAACAACGAAGTTCGGACAATATTGACCGACAGTTTTTCAGTTGCGGCGGCTAGCCGTCCAGTTGTTTTGTTTCCGATTCGGTGGGGTCGTGCGGCAGGTCGGCGATGTTCAGCAGCAGGTTTAGCCCATCGGCCATGCCCTCAAAGGCCAGCCAAACACCAGGCGGCACGGTCAGTCGCTGGTAGTTTTCAAGGGAAAGCGTCACTTCGTCCATTGCTCCAAAACTAGGGCTGCCGGGCCGCTCGTCGTGGAGCTGGAAGCGAATTTTACCGACGGGCACCACCAGGTTCAAGGTCATGCGAAGGTGGCGCCGCCAGCCCTTTGTCTCGCCTGTTTTCACCGAAGAAAAATAGGCTTCGCCGAAGGCGACAAAACCCTCATCGGTGCTGCGCAATGCGTGCAGTACATCGCCTTTTTCGCCGGGGATGCTGCGCAGCGGCGTCAGTTGGCAGCCAGTAATTTTCATCAATCCGCCCATGGTGCGCCCCGCTTTGCAGCGGTTTTGGTGAAAAAATCGAGCTGTTGCAAGGTCAATGGCAGCATAGCTTCTTTTTGGTAAAAATGGCGGTACCACTCGCCCGTGAGCATGGTCGCTTCCTCAAATTTGAGAATGGGTTTCCAGCCCAAGAGCGCATGGGCCTTATTGCAGTTGAGTTGGAGCAAGTTTGCCTCTCTGAAGCTAGGATTGCCTTCCAAGATGAAGCGTTCCGAGTTGCCTGTCGGCCATTGCGTAGAGAGCGTTTCCAACAGGTCAAGCACGGTGCGGTTTTGCGAGTGCTTTGGCCCGAAATTGAAGGCTTCGCCGCCGAGGTCGGGTTGTTCGGCGAGCATTTGGCCGAGGCGCAGGTAGCCGCTCAATGGCTCCAACACATGCTGCCAAGGGCGGGTGGCATTGGGCTTGCGCAAATGAACGGGCTGCCCTACCGACCAAGCCCTGATGCAGTCTGGCACGATGCGGCCTTCGGCCCAGTCCCCACCCCCAATGACGTTGCCAGCACGGGCAGTGGCAAGGCGAACGGGGCAGTTTTGCGGAGCAAAAAAGGAGCGATGCCAAGCTTGAACCACGATTTCGGCGGCTGCCTTGGAGGCGGCGTAGGGGTCGTCGCCGCCGAGCGAATCGGCCTCGGTATAGCCGTGCAGTTGTTCCCGGTTCTCGTAGCATTTGTCGGAAGTGACCATGACCATCGTGCAGGGCTGGCCGAGTTGCCGGACGGCTTCGAGCATGTGGGCGTGGCCCAGCAGGGTGGTGGCCAGGGTGTCGAGCGGGCTTTCGTAGGATTTTTTGACGATGGATTGCGCAGCAAGGTGGAAAATGAAATCGGGCTGTATGGCTTCCACCGTTTTTTTCACCAAATCAAAATCTCGGACATCGCCTTCGTGGTGTTGGATGCTGCCAGCAAGGCCGAGTACCTCATATAGCGAAGGCTGGGTGGGGATTCCATTGGCGAAGCCATGCACATTGGCACCAAGCTCCAAGAGCCATGTGGTGAGCCAAGCGCCTTTGAAACCAGTGTGCCCGGTGATGAGCACCCGCTTTTTATGGTAGGTATTGCTGAACAAATTAGCCGATTTGAGGGGCGAAGGTACGGCGAAAGGTGGGCACAAAAAAAATCCCGGAGCAAGCTGACAAGCAGATTTGCTCCGGGATACTAAGGTGAATTTTTGTTCGATTTTGTTGGGCCGAAGCCCCTCCGAACGCCTAGGACTATTGGGATAGCGTCTCTTTTGCAGCGAACGGACTTAGATATTGCTTTAACGATTGGTTGCAAATTAAACCAAGGGCAAAATACATGCCATTATTTCTGAATGCAAAAATCGCTCTGCCCGAAGACGATTAGGCATTATTTGCCGAAATACTTTTCGTAGTCACGCTGGCTGGCCTTTACCACTTCGTATGCCTCTTCCCGACCGTACACATGCGGTATTTCCACCTTTTGGCCCTCGCCGGGAAACTGTTTGTAGGTCAGGAAATAGTGCCCAAGCCGGTTCACAATGCTCGGCGGCAGTTCACTGATGTCATTCCAGGGCGCATAAAGCTCGTCCTGCTTCAGTACGGCGATGATTTTGTCGTCAGCCTCGTTGTTGTCAATCATGCGGAAGCCGCCCACGATGCGGGCCTGCACAATGATGTCGCCGTGGGTGATGTCCCGCTCCGTCAGCACGCAAATATCAAGCGGGTCACCATCGCCTATGATGCCCGTGCGGCTGGTTTTTTCCATGCAAAACGCCGCAATTTCTTCTTTGCAGTAAGTCTTGGGGATGAAGCCATAAAGCGCCGGAACGATGTTCGAGAACTTTTGCGGTCGGTCAACTTTCAGGTGGCCACTAGGCTTGTCCACTTCATATTTTACGGTATCGGAGGGGATGATTTCAATATAGGCTGTCACCACTTCTGGTGCGTCCGGCCCTGAATCTAGGCCATGCCATGGGTGCGCCTTGAAGTGTAGCCCGGCCATTTTTAGGAATTCTTGAAAAAGGGATTCGTCCATTACGGTCATTTTTGATTCGTGAAAAGTTGTGATGCGAAAGTAGTGGAAATGCGAGTTCATCGGAGCATCAGTTGGGTTTGGCCATAATTTTTTAGGCTTTTTTACAAAAACAGCTACCTTTCACCTGCTTTTCTCATAATCGTAAAACACGTAAAAATCTAAATCATGGAAGGCTCAAATCAAATCGAAATTCCACTCAGCAAATTCAAATTGACCTTACTGCTAGTCGGCTCCATCGCCTTTGTAGCGTTTGGCGCATGGACGATGCTCGGTGTGCCAAAGGGCACTCACCCCATACTGAGCAATCCAATATTGCAATATGCGATGTCTGTGCTTTGTATAGTGTTCTTTGGATTTACAAGCTATTTTTACTTCAAAAAAATCAGAGACACCTCACCGGGATTGGTCATATCCAGCGAAGGAGTTTTTGACAATTCCAGCGGTGTCAATGCAGGCTTCATTCCTTGGTCAGATGTGACGGACATTACAGAGTTTAAGGTTTTTAAGCAAAAATTTGTCTGTATTGGGGTGAAAAACCCTCAAGATTATATTGACAGACAGACCTCTGTACTCAAGCGCCAGGCCATGCAACTCAATCATACGACTTATGGTGCTGCCATCAGTATTGCTGCCAACGGGCTGGAATGCAACCATGAAAGGCTAAAAAGCCTATTGAAACAAAAGCATTCGGAATTCAAGAAAAAAGCTTGATAAGCATATCTTTTCATCAAAAGACAAAAACATGGCATTCTTCAATGATTTGAAAAAAATCCTATTCGGTGCAAAATCCGTCACCAAATCCGCTGCCGAAAAAGCCGTGGATGCTACCAAGGAAGCGAGTTCCGACCTTTGGGACAAAGTGCAAGACACCGCCGCCGACCTAGGCAAAACTGTATCTGAAAAAGCCGACCTCGCTATGGACAAGGCTGCCGATTTGGCGGAAGCTGCCAAAGAAAAAGTCAGCGAATTCGTCAGTGACACACCCAAGCCTGCCGAGCCAGTGCCAACTAAACCGGACACCGACGACGTGATGGACGCCATCATCGCCGAGCGGGAGGCTGCCGTTGCAGCGCCATCGGCACCCATTGCGGAGCAGGAAGAGTCACTTGAACTGCCCCCGCTCAAGGCTGCTGCCGATGCCCCAAAACTGCTCGACGATGGTATCCCCGATGTGCCAGCCACCGAGCCAAGCACTTTGGACGCAATTAAATCCACCGTGGCTACGACCGGGGCTGCTGTGATGGAGAAAGGCGGCGAAGCGCTGGACAAGGCGGGCGATATAGCGAGTAAAGTCGGCGAAAAGGTCATGGACGTAGGCGGCGAGGCCCTCGACAAAGCGGGCGATTTCGCCAGCAAGGTTGGCGAAAAAGTGCTCGATGCTGGTGGAAAATTCACCGAAAAGTTCGGTGAAACTTCCGAAAGGGTAGGCGAAGCGCTTTTTGAAAAAGGCGGCGAAGCCCTTGACAAGGCCAAGGATTTGGCCGCAGGCATCGGTTCGAAAATCCTTGCGGCTAAGGACGACCTCATGGCCAAGGCACAGGCCGAAGCTGAAAAATCGGGCGAGACGACCAGCAGCTTGATTGACAAGGCCAAAGAGTTGAACCAGAAACTGGAGGATAAAATCAGTGGGAACAATACCAAATTCGCCGATAAACCGCTTGACACGGGCGGCAGCGAGTTTGCGAAGCACGATAGCTTCTGGGAAAAAGCCGAGCGTTTTGCCAAGGGCGACTACCACAATAAAGGCGAAGGCCACCTCGAATTGCGCCAGCTCAAAGATGATGAGAAGCCGCAAAACAAGGACAAAAAGACCGATGACTTGATTGACGATGCTATCGTCGAGGATTAGATGGTGGTTTGGGGACGTTGTGTTTTTTTTAAACAGTTTCTCAGCCATAGTGGGTTATGCCTTTGAGCTACTAACCAATACCATCACCACTTTATGAAAGACAAGCCAGCACCTGCCCTTCCTGTTTTAAAAGAGGGCGAGATACACTACCTCGATGGCCCTAAGAGCCGGAATTTTGAATTGGGTTTTGCCGTGAAAGTGTTCTGGGAATTCCTAAGGGGGTTCCGGGCCTTGCATTTCGTTGGGCCGTGCATCACGGTCTTTGGGTCGGCTCGCTTCAAAGACGGCCACGAGTATTATGAAAAAGCGGAGGAAGTGGGGCGGGCCGTTGCCGAAATGGGCTTCACGACCATGACCGGCGGAGGCCCCGGCATCATGGAAGCGGCGAACAAAGGGGCTTTCGAGGCGGGCGGCAAATCCGTTGGCTGCAATATCGTACTGCCTTTCGAGCAGCACCCCAACCCCTACATGCACAAGTGGGTGAATATCCGCTACTTCTTCGTGCGAAAGGTGTTGTTGCTGAAATACAGTTATGGGTTCATCATCCTGCCGGGCGGCTGGGGCACCATGGATGAAATGTTCGAGACGCTGACGCTGGTGCAGACCAAGGTCATGCACAATTTCCCGGTCGTGCTCATCGGCAAGAGCTACTACCAGCCACTGATGGATTATCTATGTTTCATGGAAACGCAAAAGACCATCTCCGCCGCCGACCTCAAGCTGGTGCTGCTCACCGACGATGTGGAGGAGGCAATGGCCCACGTGCGCAAATACATTGAGAGCAATTACAAAATCACGAAAAAGGACAAGCCATTTTGGTGGCTATTCGAAAAAGTGTGAGGCGATTTACCCTGCCCGTCCGGCAAGCGGGGATTCACGATTTTGGATTTGCGAATTAGTGGACTGTATGTAGTTGAAAATTAGCGCTTTAAGTAAAATTGGGGATTTGAACTATTTTCAAGCGATTGCTTGCCTAATTTTACCTTTGCTTCGCAAGGGGCAATGCCCAACTCGAAACTCATCAATTAAAACTTGTAACTTATCAACCTATGCTGAACGGACTTATACATGCCCATTCCGGCCTGCGCTGGATCGTACTCATTTTGCTCGTCGCTGCCACCTTCAAGGCGCTGATGAAATGGCGCTCCAATGTCGGTTACTCGGAGGGTGACCGCAAAATCAACCTGTTTACGATGATTTCCATGCACGTCCAGTTGTTGCTGGGCTTGGCGCTGTTCATGATGAGCGGTCGGGTGGATTTCTCGCAAATGAAAGACGCCATGTACCGCTTCTTCAGCGTGGAGCACACCACGATGATGGTCATTGCGATTGCGCTTGTGACCATCGGCCACGCAAAATCGAAAAAAACGACGGACGAGGCGAAGAAGCACAAGGCCATCTTTACTTTCTACCTCATCGCCTTGTTGTTGGTGCTGGCTGCAATTCCTTGGCCGTTCCGTGGCTGGGGGAATGGATGGTTTTAGTTTGCAGTTTGACAGTTTGCAGTTGGCAGTCAGTGCCAAGCTGAACGGCAAGGAACTAGTTGACTTTTGGACTGGGAACTGACTGCCCACTGCCAACTGTCGAACTGCAAACTTGGAACGGACTACAAACTGTTCTTAACCTTTTCCGTTAAAGAAACATTATCGTTGCAATGCGCCTGAACTTGAGTTGTTTTGGCGCATTATTTTTGCCTGAACAATTGAAAATCAAATTTTTTCAAAATGAAAAAAATCGCCTTTTTCGCCCTAGCGCTAATCATGTCTAGCATTGCCGTTGCGCAGCAAAACCCCTTAAAATGGTCGTATGAGGCCATAAAAGTGGCCGATGGCACCTACGTCGGCGTCTATACCG
>JADLHE010000310.1 GCA_020848965.1 Saprospiraceae bacterium | reverse complement strand
GTGGGGTGGAAACAGCAGGTAGTTGAAAATGCGCTCGCCGGGGTCGTGCACAGGCTGGTGGGTGGTGATGCGCAGCGCCCCGCTCGTTCCGATGGACAGTACCGCCTCACCGGGAGAACTGACGCCAGCACCCAAATTGGCCAAACAGCCATCTGAAGCGCCAATGGCCCAGGGTGTTTCGGGCGGTATGCCTATTTGCTTCGCAATGGCCGCATTTAGGTTTTTAAATTCAAAAAATGGGGAAACATGCTGCGGCAATTGTTCGGCTTTGATGTCAGCAAAATCGAGGGAAGGGCCGTACCATTCCAGCCGTTCCGCATCGAACAAGCCAGTGGCCGAGGCCATGGATTGGTCGGTAAGGTACTCGCCAAAGAGCCTGGAAACCAGGAATTCTTTTATTCCCAAAAACTTGAATGTTTTCTGAAAAATGGCAGGCTCGTTTTGGCGCAGCCACGCAATTTTCGGTAGCGGTGACATGGGGTGGATGGGCGTGCCAGTGTGCCGATAAATGTCCTTGCCGAGTGGCGTGCCTTTCAGTTGCGCAGCAATATCGGCAGCCCTGTTGTCCGACCAAATGATGCTTGGAGTAAGTGGTTGGCCTTTGTGGTTGATAGCAATGAGGCTGTGCATGGCGGCACTAAGTCCGATTGAAACGGGGGGAGCAGCCATTGCGCTCACCAGTTTTCTTAGTACAAATAAAGTGGCCCGAACGATTTGCTCCGGCTCTTGCACCTGCCAGCCCGGCCTCGGCGACATGGTTGGGTAAGCCCTTGAAGCCTCGCCCATTATCTGGCCATTGCTATCAAATGCTACAGCTTTTACGCTGGATGTGCCAATATCAAGGCCGATAAAGTAGCTCATTTTTGGCTGGAAGAGCGGCTATGGCCATGGCTGGGTTTTTTATAGTCGAAGGCCGCCCTGAAAAGTGCCAACCAGCCACCTATGAGCAACACCCCACCAATGGGAGTTATGGGGCCAAGCACCGCTTTGCTCTCTGCCATGCCAATATGCTCAATTAAGGCCAGCAAGTACAAAGACCCACTGAAAAAGGCTGTTCCAGCCAAGAAAAGCCAGCCTGCCACTCCAGTCCATTTATGCCCTACGTAGCGACAAAAAACACCTGCAATTGCTAGCGCAAAAGTGTGGTAGAACTGGTAACGGACGCCAGTTTCAAAAATCTGTAATTCGTATTCCGAAAGCAGTTTCTTCAAAATATGTGCGCCAAAGGCTCCTAAAACAACTGAAAACATACCGGAAAGCGCTGCCAACATCAACATTTTACGAGTATCCATTAAGAAAACTTTTAGTGATCAGGAATCAAAATTCCAGCAAAATTAACTGAAAGCCGAACTTGAACAATTTAATTTCAAAATATTCTATTGTCGGAATTACAAAATCAGATTCGTCTATATGATGGAGCATACTTATTTTAATCAGCCATTTCATTTTAAACCATTAGTTCAATTCCAATGATTTCAATCTTTAAGCTCCCATTTTAAGGCCCCCTCCTCTTGCCCATTTTTCACATAAAACCAGCCATTGCCCAAGTGCTTCAATTCATCGTAAAGGGCATCGAGGCTAAATCCCGTATTGGTAACGAGCCCCATTTTTTTGTTGCGGGTGAAAATTACGAACGGCAGTTCGGCATCGGTGACTGCGACCCCATCAACGGGGAAGGTGACCAAAGGCTGGCCATCTCTCCCGAAGATAAGGAACTTGCCGGGCTGGTTGCTACCGATATTGAGGCTGCCGACTAGACAGCACGGGGACGCAACTGCCTCGGCTATGAAGAAATATTTCCGCTCTTTGATGGGCTGGGTCAGCGTGTTCGGTATGAGCCAAGTGCCATCCGCATTAAGCACCCCATAATAAGACTTGCGCTCCTGCTTGAGCGCAACAGTGAACGCAGGGCCAAATGTCTTGCCAGAGGTTTCGGCCACTTTTTTCAATGGAAGGAGCACGCCTTTTTTCGTGAAAATCAAAAGCGAATCACCGGAGCGGGCCGTAATATTTTCCGTGCCGACGAGGGAAAAACCTTTGTACTCACCAGCAGTGAGCATGACCTTACCCAAGCTGTCCAAAAGTCCTATTTTACCGTTCTCTTTATATTCCACCATATCGGGCGAAAACGGTTTCAGGAAAGCTTGCTTGGGCGCAATCGCATAGCTGCCGTTCTTGCGTAACAATCCATACTTGCCACCCTCTTTAACCACAGCGTAACCGCTTGCATTGAATGGATGGGCCAATTGGAAACGGGGCTTGACGAGCCAGGTGCCATCGCTGCGCAAATAGCCGAAAAGTGTGTCCCGCTTTACCGTTGCAACACCATCTGTGAATGGCTCGGCAGCCGAAAAAGTGTCCCGAACGATGGTGCCTTTTACTGTTCGCTCGAACACGTATTGACTGCTCGAAACCCGCTGAAAACTAGGGCTTCGCTGCTGGTTTGCCATTGACTCTTTTACCGGATTCCCACTCCTCGAAACCAAGGAAACCTCCCTGGTTTTGTATTGCAAAATGCTGTCTCCAATCAAAGCAAAATCGCCGTAACCAACCGCCGAATAGGGCAAAACCAGTTTGTTGCGGTCGTTAACAACAGCATACATGCCATATTTCCCAACTGCAAAAGCCCAGTTTTTGTCGGACTTTTCGGCTAAAATTGCCGAATGGTACACCGGAGGCAGCACCTCGCCGTTTTGAAGATGGAAATAGCCTTGATGGCCAGTTTTCCATACCCGCCAAAATTGGCCATAGTCAAAAGATATACTATCGTAAGCAACGGCCTTTTTGCCGCCATTGACATCAAGCAAGTAGGCTGATTGCCCCTCTTTTACGGGCAAAAAATCGAGGGAGGGAAACCCCACCACGTGGTGCTTGGAAGACATTTTGAGCACCCATTGTGGGTCTGTAACGGCAGGCTGCCCCAATGATTTTGAGAGGCCAAGCAAAAAAACGAGGGAGCATAAAAACAGCTTTGGCATATACGATATATTTTTGGCCAAAATTAAAATCAAGATGGTAAACAAGGCTCTTTTTTTTCGCTTGTACTTAATCCTTGCTGCGCATTCGGCATTTGGCCAACCTAATTGGCGGGAAGTGACAACGCCCGTTTTCGAACGGCTACTGAAAGAAGCTGCCGATAGCATTGCCTTTAGGCGCAGCCAAAGCGATGCCATACGGTCCGAAATGAATATGCTGATGGAAAAGCTGGGGTATGAAAGGCAGTTTATCGTTGGGCCAAACGACGAGTATATTGAGGAGGGGATGCACAAGCGGTTCAGCAGCGAACCCGCTTTAATTCAAGCAATGCTTGATCGTGACAAAGGCCAAGTCAGCTTGGAGTCCACCCATATTCGCCTCTATTTTAGCGACAAGGCGCTCTTCAGGTGGCTGGACATTCAGTCCCGACTGAAAAACCATCCAGACAAGACAAAATACCTGCGCTGGACGACCCGATACAATGAAATGCCCCCCAATGAACGACCCGACGCATTGGCACACGAGGCTTGGGAAAAATGGGTGGAAAATGCACTGATCTGCGAAATCGCAAACGATACCGACCTCTCCAATCCTTCTCAATACAAGGAGAAAGTAGGCTCATTTGACCCAAAACTAATCGAAACGCCCCGTGACGGAACAGAGAAACGGCCAACGGTGAACAGCCTGCCAATTCCTCCGGAAGAACTTGCAAGCAGCTACCCTATGAACGGCCAATTTGCCTTCCACGTCAGCGAGAGCATTCCGAAAGTGGGTTATTTCCACTTCACTTCTGCCAGCAGCAACGCCTACGGAAAATACAAGTATGATGGCTATGAATTGAAGGCCCGGTGGATGAGCACCGACAAAGACCTATTCTATACCACAGCCGAGTGGCGGCCGTTCAAATCGGGGGCCTATTTCAACCTGCCCAGCACCCTGAAGGAAGGCCAAGTCTATCGCTTGCAATTGGTGGCCATCCCTAGCGACTACCACAGGCCAAACCTTAGCTTGGAGACCTGCGAGATGCTCTACCGAGGCAACAAGCCGAAGGAAAAGAGGTCGGGCCTTGAGGCAATAGCTGGCGAGGCAGTCATCACGGAAATCTATTTCAGGGCGGGGAAGTACGACCTCCGGGAGCGGTTGAAAACCATGAACGGAAAAGTGGACTGGGAGCATGGGGCGGTCGTTTTTGAGACGGACGAACCGCTCGACCCGATAGAGATGAACGGATTTGGTACCGCACCGGCAATGGTAGAGTTCGAACTACAAACTGCGCATTTCTATAAGGTCTTCAACGCCCTCCACTCGCCCGATGTCTATAATTACTTGACCGTGCCGACAGTGGAGCCGCTGGAAGGGAAGCCACCGACAGACCTGGTAATGGCCGAACTTGATAATACGCTCGATGCCCCATTCGTGCGGAAGGTGAAGCTCGGCAGCCCTAAATCTTATCCGGGATTGACTGACAACAGGGTGGCTGCCGTCAGCTTGCCCGGCAAGTATATTGCGCCAGCGAATAAAAGATACGGCGTGAGGGACAGCCTCGTGACGGCACAGCGCATCCCGTTCATCACCAAGGACCATTTTACAAGCAAGTCGGCGTTCAAGTTTGCACCGACAACATGCACGCTCTACGTCGGGGAATTGCAACAGTTGTTGTCTTCCATGCGCCTGCAAAAAGAGCAATTGGGCAGGCGAATGGAAGAACGGGTGAATTTCTTCTACGAGCTTGAAAAACGCCGGGCAGCTAGGGAGGGCAAGCCTTTGGCCGTCACCAAAGAACAGCTCATGGCGCAGGAACTGCTAAACCTGCCACCGGATGTGAAGGATTTACTGGATGCAAAAATGCCTGATTGCTTTGGCAACCTCGTGCTCATCTACAACAGGAAATTCCCTGGCACGGAGCAAGCATCCACCAGCCTAGAACTTAAAATTGAAGCAAATAAAAAATGATGAAAAACACGGTTCTAGCCATTACGATTTTAAGCATTTTGAATGCAATGCCACAGGTCGCCACTGCACAGGAGGTGGGTGCGAAGTGGGTCATACCGCCCGTAATGGAAGTGGATGGGCTGAACATCTCCCCCCGCTCCAGCGATGCACTGTTTGAGGTGAAGAAAGGGAAGCTCTTTGGCGTTTACAACAAGAAAGGGCAAATGGTGGTGCCTGCCGAATACAACACCGTCAACATACTGACCTGTGGATGGATTTTTGCCTCCAAATACGAAGGAAATAAACAGTCGCTTTTTAATGAGAAAGGCCAAAATATCGGCCTGCCTTACGACCGGTTCTATCCTTCCAACAATGGGTTTTCCGTTGTGATGAAGGACAGTCTTTTTGGCCTTATAAACATGACTGGCGAGGAATTGGTGCCGTTGAAATACAAGGGTTACCGCATCAAAGACAAAGGGCTGTTCTTTTACAGCGACACCAAAGAGGTAACCTACGCTACCCCGTCCTATTACATTACGCCGAACGAAAAACGGAAGGCAGCACTGGGCGTCAAGGAGTTTTTGCCGGGGCTGTACCAAGTGAGTTTCAGCCATCGAGAGATAGGGCTGGTCAACGAAAAACGGGACACAGTGGTGCCGCCTTTGTACAAGTTCGGGGCGGTACACCAAAAGGGATATATCGCAGCGAGCCTCGACGAGGCCAAATGGGGCGTCATTGATACCAAAAACAAGACACTTTACCCTTTCCAAGCGGACAATATGGGCACATGGACGAAAAGTGGCCTACTGCCAATCCGGTACGAAAAGGAATGGGGGCTGCTTCGGTTCCCGTCGGCCGAGGTGGTGATTCCGTTCGGGAAATATGAGTATATCGAAACCTATGATGCTGAAAATGAGCAGTTTATTGCGAAGCAAAATGGGAAACAAGGCATCATCAATGCCAAGCAGGAGGTCATCATGCCGTTTGAATACGAATACATCAGCAGCTCGTCGCACGTGACCAATTCACTGACGGTCGGGAAGGGCAAGGTGGGATTCTGGTACCGTCCAAATGGCTTTGTGCATGAGCCTGTTTTTGAACGTGTGCGCAATTTGGAGGACTCGCTGGTCTTGGTGGACTCCAACTCAACTTATGCGCTGATGGATGCGAAAAATGGGAAGGTAATCATACCGTTTTCTGAATTTTATTTAGAGAGAAAGCTAGACTATTTCATTGGCAACAATAGTTATTCCCTCATGCGTAAGCCACGGCCAGTCGCCATTGAGCAGGTGCTTTACGACCGGAACGGTAAGCTACTTTATGGCCCCGACACAGTGGACATTAGTGTGTTCCCCGACGGAACCTTTTTTGTGAGGCCAATTTTTACCGATACCGGCAATGAAAGCCAGCATCGCACTGCCGATGGCAAAGTGCTGCGCCGACTTCCAAAGAATGGGGTTGAAGTGCAGGACAGGTACTGGATATTTAGCTCAACGAACCAGGAAGGCAAATATGTTCCTAATACCTTCAGCTACCTTGACCCTCCCGGCAAGGAAAACTATTTAAACAAAAAACAAGGAAGCAAGCTAAACGAAAACCTATTCGTCTTCCGTCAAGGCAAGTTTTACGGCTATACTGACATTGAAGGGAGAGTCATTATCCCTTTTGTATTCGATGATGCCGAAGAAAGCACAGACGGCTATCTAAGGGTCAAGTACCAAGGCAAATGGGGCGTACTGCAAAACCCAAAATTTGATTATTTTGCTCAATAAAACAGCATTATGAAAGGCAACTACCGAAAGAACATCCGCCCCGGCCTCGCCGTCCGCATCGTCATGAAAGAAGACCAGCGCTCCGGCGACTTGACCGAGGGTTACGTCCGTGACATCCTGACCAATGCCCCGCAGCACCCGCACGGCATCAAGGTGCGGCTGGATACGGGGGAAGTGGGGAGGGTGAAGGAAATCATTGAGGCGGACTAATTCTGGGAGTATAAACTTACAAGTTGGTTGGAAATGCTGAATTTTATATCTCAAAAGCAATAACAATAGCTATTCTGGCCAACAAAAACTGCGATATGCAGAATTTTCTATCTTCGCTCCATTGAATTTCATTTCTCTCATAAAATGATTACCCGATGAAGCGTCTTTACCTTACTTCTTATTTTACTGATTCGAAAATCGACCATCAGAATCATCTCCGGGTCATCAAAATTATAGTGTTGCTTATTTTTCAGCTTTTGTCTTTAAGCAACGTCAGCCATTCGCAGACCACGATTTTCTACGAGAACTTTAGCAATTACCCAGACGGCACTACGGCTGGCACCGACTGGTATACAGATGCCACCGATTGTGACGATGCCAGCCCAAATGAAGGGCTTGGAATCAGTACATTCGGTGTCTATGGGGGCGTTTTCACAGCCAATGATTCAGAAGGGGCACCTTGCTGCCCACTTGGAGGGGGAGGAGGCCAGAACTACGTTTATATGGGGCCTTTTGATATTTCTGACTATTGCCGCATTGTGTTTGAAAAGACGATTGGATATTCCCTCAACCTCGAATGCACATTTGACCCACCGTTTTTTGATTGCCAAGGAACAACACCCCCTGATAATTATTATGACCAATATGTAGAGGAATTCTCAATTGATGGTGGGCCTTACCAATTGGGCAGTTATGGGTGTGCGCAAGGTGGAACGCAGTATTCTCTATTCTACTTGGATATTCCACCTTCCTCCACAATTATGTTTAGGATATCATTGGCAAACAACGCTGACGATGAATATTCTTATATCCATTCTGTCAAATATACTGGCATCAGTAATGTCGAGACAACCTTCAATCCGATTGGACCAATTTGCGAAAATGCCGACCCTATCCCATTACCAAACAGCTCAACAAATGGAATCTCCGGCACTTGGGACGTAGGCCCATTTTTTGACCCGAGCGGGCTGGGTGGCACAACAGTTCCGATTATTTT
>JADLHE010000309.1 GCA_020848965.1 Saprospiraceae bacterium | reverse complement strand
TCTACATTTTGACATTTATTTTTGGCACTATTTCTCGTTTCCTATTAGAAGCCCCCAATGGTATTTGGTTTCAGGTTAGGGCCATCTTCACGACAGTGGTGTATGTCACGAACATATTGGGCGTTTTCCTCTTCCTTTTCACAAGGGATAGATTAGCCCTATTCTTCTGTATTGGGGCTGCCATGCCCCTTGTCAACTTGACTTACCGCATATACGAGCTAACCTTCTTGGAAATACCTCGCAATAGCGGCTCAAATTTGGTTTATGCCAGCGGAATGGTGCTGGCCATGGCGTTTGCCTTGGCCTATCGTTTTAGGTTGGAAATCATGGAAAAAGAAGCGGCGCTAAAAGACAAGGTAGATGCCGAACTGGAAAAAACCGAGCAACAACTGCGCATGGACTTGGCCGCCCAGGAAGCGCAGCGCCTCAGCGAACTCGACCGGATGAAGAGCAATTTCTTCGCAAACGTGACCCATGAGCTGCGTACGCCGCTGACCCTTATACTCGGCCCCTTGGACAATATCCTGAAAAGCAAGAACCTCGACAACAAGGAGTTCACCCAACTGAAGCTGATGCAGCAGAACGGCCAAGACCTGCTCCGGCTGACCAATGAAATCCTCGACCTGAGCAAGCTGGAAGCCAATAAACTGGCCTTGAACGAAGTGCCCGTGACCCTTTATCCGTATTTGAAAAGGGTGGTCAGCATGTTCGAGACCTATGCCCAGAAAAAAGGCATCAACCTCTCCTTTGAGTACCGGGCCGAGGTGCAGTTGCAGGTCAATTTGGACGAAAGCAAATTCGAAAAAATCATGAATAACCTCCTCTCCAACGCCTTTAAATACACGCCCAAAAATGGCAGCGTGACGGTGAAGCTGGAGGACATCGGACATTCGCTCCAATTGGAAGTGGCGGACACGGGCCGGGGCATCCACGAGGAGGATGTACCGCATATTTTCAACCGTTTTTATCAATCATCCAAACCCCACGCCGACGAGGGCGGTACTGGCATCGGACTGGCGCTGGTGCAGGAATTCACCAAGCTGTTTGGTGGCTCGGTGAGCGTGAAAAGCGAATTGGGGGCAGGCAGCAGTTTCATGGTCGTTTTCCCTAAAAAACAAGTGATGCGCCCCGTGGGCGACAGCGAGGCACTGGAGATAAAAAACCTGCAAATAGCCGCTTTGGAAAAAGCCAATGGCAACGTGCATAAGGTTGAAAACCAAAAGGTCGAGCAACTCTTCGCCCTAAGCCAGTCCACGATTTTGGTGGTCGAGGACAATTACCAAATCCGGGAGTACATCGAATCCTTGTTGCAGGAATCCTACCAGGTATTTACCGCCGAAAACGGGCAGGAGGCATTGGATTGGCTCGGTAAATCGGCAGCAGCGGGGCAATTCCCCGACCTTATCATCTCCGACGTAATGATGCCCATCATGGACGGCTTTCAGTTGCTGACGGCCCTGAAAACAGCTGAGGAATACCGCAGCATCCCCGTCGTCATGCTCACTGCCAAGGCCGAACTGGACGATAAGCTAAAGGCCCTGCGCATCGGCGTGGACGCCTATTTGGTAAAGCCCTTCGTGGAGGAGGAACTGCTGGCGAGAGTGGGCAACCTGCTCAAGAACGCCCAAGCCCGCCGCCAATATGCCGCCTCACCAGCGGAAATGGAACTAGAACCAGATGGCAGCGAAGCCCTAGCACCAGAAGATGCTACCGCCCCCATCAGCCAAGCAGACTTGGATTGGCTGGCCGAGGTGGAAAGCGTGGTGCTGAAAAGGCTTCCCGATTATGATTTCAACCTGGATGCCCTCGGCAATGCCATCTTCCTGAGCACCCGCCAAATCCGCCGCCGCCTCAAGCTGCTGACGGGCCTCTCCTTCTCCGAATACCTGAACGAGGCCCGCTTCCGGGAGGCCCGCCGCTTGCTGGAGGCCGGGGAGATTGATTCCGTGAAGCGCCTCGCTTCCGAGGTGGGCATGCGGGACGTGAAGTATTTTTCGCAGCAGTTTAAGCTGCATTTTGGGAAGGGGCCTTCGGAGTATTTGGGGTGAGGGGTTTGATTTGTTTGATGGGTTTACCCCGGACTGAGGCGACGCATCAAAATGGCATAAGACTTCGTAGCATTTTGAAAGTATTGGCATGTCTTCAAAAAGTCTTCGCATTAATATAAAAGTCTTTACAATCTTTTGAAAGACTTGGATGTCTTTAAAAAGACATTGCATCAATTTAAAAACCTTTATAGCCTTTTCCCAGGTACTGCCATCGCATGTGTTAGATATGCAAATTTCAATCTCAAGTCAGGTCTTGATACCTGTCAAGGATGAACTGCGCACTGCCGCCTAATCGGGCTGGGTGCTATGTATAGACTACCCCAGCGGGAAGGGTTTGAAGGCATGTAATGTGCTGCGGGAATGGCAATTTGGGAAGTGGCCTGTGGGGCTGCTTCCCAATTTTTTTAACTGCGTTGGAATGGATGTCCGTTTTTTTCTCATAAGATGTCCTTGTTTTCTACCCTATTTGGGGTAGAATGTCCGCTTTTTCTACCTTGGTTGTCCCATCCTTCTCCCTATCTATGGTGGATATTTGTCAGGTATTCAGGAAGGAGCAAGCGATTGATTCTTTTGGGTGCAAATGGAGGTGGTGTCAATAGGGGAGGGCGCTGCTTCAACAAAGTTCATTTTTTGGCTCGGTAGGATTCGGCATAAAAGGATAGTTGCAAGAAGTAATGTATATGGTGCAAGGTTCGAGGAACTATCTATTTAGGGGCCAGACTCTAGGCAAATCCTGTTTAGGCCCTATTCCGGGGAGCGGATGCCGAGCGACCTTTGTATGATACACAAGGACGATAGGTAGCCTATGTATTTGATTCGACAAACCCACTCGTTTAATAATCTTTAGATACACACAAAATGAAAACAACAAACATTGAACTACAAACACTTCCGCTTTACCAGCAAAGGCTAATCTCCAAAGCACAACAGTTTGTAAGCCAGAACTTGACAGCCCAAAACTTATCCGTACCAATGGTAGCCCAAGAGATTGGCATCAGCGAGCGGCAGCTTTTCCGGCTGCTAAAAAGCACGATGAACACCACGCCCAACCTATTGATTCAGGAAATCCGCTTGGAAAAAGCCAAGGAACTATTGGAGGCCGGCGAGTATGCGACGGTGTCGGAAGTTTCCTATGCCGTAGGGTATAATCGGCCAGATTATTTCTCGGATGTTTTTGAACGGCGGTACGGAAGGCGGCCCAAGGAGTATAAATATTCGCTGAGTCAATGACGAAATTCAACGTGGCAGAATAATAGGTTCGCTTGTCAATTTTGACGTTGTTTTTTGCATGATATTAGGTGTTTTTGGCAAGTCAGATTGGCGAATATAAACTTATGTTTGCATGGGCAATAGCCCTAAGTTAGCAGGTGATTTCGAGTTGTCTGCTGACGAATATTGCACAAACGCCGTGGCGGCTTAGAATGAAAACATAGACAGCATGCATTGCTTGCTGAGGCTATTTTATTGCCTTCTAGCTATGCGGGCAGTGTTTGGGAGTATTATTAAGTTCATAAAATAAAACGGGCTGTATTTTGAAAAAAATTAGCTAAAACCCACTAGTCGTTCCAGCTTTCTTGCAACCTGCGATGGTTAATTGGAGGTGTTCAGGAAGTAGCGAGCGATTGGTTCTTTTGGATATAAAAGGAGGAGGTGCTTTAAAGCAAAAGCACCGCTCCGATGATTTCCATTTTTTCAAACCATTAAAAACAACACCAAATGAAAGCAAGAAAAAGACCCAACAGGTTCTGGTGCTTTTGCAACGAGCATTTTGACCCAGTGGAAGCCTTGTCAAAACCTAGGGGGTTGCAGACATAGGTTGTCAGCATACACCCACTAAAATCCATTTTTTTAACTAAATTCTTAACAAACACCCTTAAATATGGGTGTTTAAATCTTTTTCATTATGAATGCGACAATCTATTCAACCGATGGAAATAAAAAAGCATACTTCACAGAACCAACTCCTGTACCGGATACGGATAATAGAGATTGGGATGGCACTACAAACGGGATGGATGATTACTACGGGGAAATTATTACCGGCCCAGGAACTTGGATAATGTTTTGTGATGATGAAAACGGAGGAGCACCCACTTATACAGTAGGAGAAAGCACCACCCTTGCGAGTCTTAAGGCTGTATTTGACTATAAAGTCGGTAGTTTTTATGTAACAGACTATAACCCAGCTACTGGCCCTAATACTCCCCCCCCACCTCCCGTTCCAACAACTAACAAAGTTCATGCTATTAACCTGATGAATATCATCTGCAATAAGTCTTCCGAAAAATCGGATGAACTCTATGTGCATATTCAGGCAGATGCGGGAATTGCTGTACGCATTCCTGACGAATTAGGATACGTTTCAATGGGTCAGGGGAGCCAGATGAACTTTGCCAATAATGGATCCGGGGCAGCTGGTTCATATATTACGGCATATTTTGACTATGAACTTCTCGTGATGCTGTGGGACCAAGATTTCAAGAGAGACCCGAACGCTGCCACATTTTTGGGCAATTTTGAATTCGTTCCAGGGAGTTATGCTACTTCCGAAAGTGACAACTTCCAATTAACCATTAAAAATGAAGATGGCGCCGAATATACAATCATGTATAACACTATCGGATGCCCTTGATTCTTTATTTCAAAACCATTAAAAATTAAAATCATGAATCTCAAATTTGAACGTCAAGTTGCTCCGTATGTAAATACTTTTAGATTATTCGAAGAATCGAATAAGCCTAAACGCAACTCAAATGCACAGGGTGGGACTGCAACCATTTCAGAAACTGAAAAGGCCATTCTTACCGAAGCGGCCCGAATATGGAAGGAATACCAACAATCTTCGAAGGGCATTGCCTTCCTCGAATCATTTCAAAATATGGATTTGCAGCAGGCACAAGAAGCCGTTGCTGGTATTCTGGACGAACCGGAATTCCAAGAATTAAGGGAAACCATTGACAAAGCGGATTTGCCACATCAAAGCTTTTCCATTGCCTTTAACGTTGATGTGGAGTTCATCAGTGGTGTTTTTATTTCCATAGGAGAAGCCCTCGGTATAGGTGCCTCTAAAGGGCAACGATCGACATTTTTGACTGTTGGTGCTGTGGTGGTTGCTGTTGGTGAAGCATTTAAGGCTTCAGTTGAATTTGCATTTTGGAATGATGCGCCGAAATCCCTCGGTGGTGGCAGTTGGAGTACAGAGATAGATTTTGTGGCCGTAATTGGATTAGGTCTTAAAGCAATTTATGGTGGTAAAGGCGATGGGGCAAAGTTGTTAGGCTTAGCTTTATTGTTGAGCGGAGGTGAGGGGGGAGGCATCTTCGAAGCATGGTCTTTTACTTTTATATTGTGGAAACATGGGGTCATTACACCGGGGAGAGGGGGCTACCTTGAATCTATGCATCAGTCTCGTTTGGGCAAGCCAAATCTTCTTATCATCGAAAGCGTAACATGTGAAAACAAAATGGAAGCAGGGCATGATGAAGTTTATCTGGCCTTTAGTGCGGATCCTCCAACCAATGCGGGGATGTATCCGCTTGTCGACCCTTATTACCACCCACCTTATGATTATTTTTCTATGGATGATGATGACTGGACTGTCTGGAATTGTGGGAGGTCGGTCTGGTTCGATAAATCAGTCTTTGTGCAGTTGTGGAATGATGACTCTGGAAATCACCAGCTTGCAGATCCGATGATTAATTGTATGATTAATATAGGGGATTTGGAATTGAATGTACCTAAAACGTACACGATGGACAATCAGAAAATGATTCCAAATGTCAATTTCATGGATACCAACAATGGGACACCGCTGTATTTCAGCAGTAAAACAAATGATGTGGTGTATAAGTTGAATGTGCTATTAATTGCCACAGACGTGCCGTATCAAATACCGTCAGACCAAGAAACTTTGATTCATCAAGGCGGTTGAACGTATTTTTTTTGAAGGACACCGGTTTCAGCTTTGGAGACCGGTGTCCTCAAACCTTGAACTAACTATGCTGCACTGTATTTGTCGAGCTTGGAGTAAGTACTTCTCTCAATTTTGAACTACGCTACCCTGTTTAAAGGCATAAATAAACAATGCTACGAGGGAGGCCACCTAGCCGCCCTCTTCTTTTCCCATTTTAGCCGTTCAACTAGGATTTAGTTTTTCGCCTAGAAATGTCACTTTCCCCGCCTTCCCCGCCAAAATGTCCCCATTTTCCCCGCTACATGTCCCATCCTTCTCCCTGCCCACGACGCATATTTGCGATGCGTTCAGAAAAGAACAAGCAATTCTTACTTTCACCGATAATTTTTAAAAACACAGACCCTGCAGACCATCAAAACCCTCCTATTACTATCCGTAGCCCTCACCGCCAACGCCCTATTTGCTCAAGGCTTCCAATTGGCGGGCATCAACTATTCGCAGCACCTAAAAACCAAAGTGGAGGATTCGCCTACGGGGGCGGAGTTGGAGTCCAAAGTGGCCAGTGCCTTCGTCCGGCTGCCTGTCAAGTTCAAAAACCAAAAGACAGTCTTGCTGAATACCATTCGTTATGCAAACGTGCAGCAGATTTCGCACCATTCCCAATTATTCCTAGCGGACAAGCACAAGAGCGACCTGCACTTGATTTCCTTTTCCCCAATGTTGATACAAAGCCTTGGTGGCAAGTGGACCTTGCTGGCGGGCATCACACCGACGCTGGCTTCCGACCTGAAGGAGGGACTGAGCAGCGACGATTTCCTGCTGCAAGCCTCGCTCTTGGCCTCCGCCAAGCTGAACGATTGGTGGACGCTGGGCGGCGGTGCAGTCTATACCACGCAGTTCGGCGACCCCCGGTTTTTGCCCGCCGTGCAATTGCGCTACCGCAAAGACAAGCATTTCATCAACGTGCTGCTGCCCTCCTATGTGAACTACCTTTACCGGGTCGGGCAGGCCGAAAAACTGCGACTCGGCATCCGCTTGGAAACCAACGGCGGGAACTTCAACGTCATCAACTCGGACTACACGGAGGCCATCCCCAATACCATCAACAAAATCATCTACTCCCGTGTGAACATGGGGGCCGTCGTCAATCTCCAAATCACGGAAACCGTTATGTTGGAAGCCTTCGGTGGCCTCGGCGCTGCCCGAAAGTTCAAGCTGCGGGACGAAATGGACAAGGTCTTCAAGGCCGATGCGGAGAGCGGCGGGTTTTTCAATATTGGGGTGATTCTCACGGCGCCGTCGAAGGGGGGAGCGGATGAAGGTTGAAATTGATACCCATATATGATTGCTGTGAGAATTGATTGACGATTGTTGATTACATGATTGACGATTGTTGATGGTATGGAAAATGGAAGGTTTTTGATGGCTGAAATCAGCTATTGAACATCCTAATTTCTGCCATTCCATCAACAATCATGTAATCATGTAATCAACAATCGTCAATCAAAACAACACCATACAGTCAGGAGAAACTAAAGCAAGGTTGCGATGTCCTCAAGGCTTCGGCAACGTACTACTAAGACCTCATGTCCCCATTTTCCCCTCTATCTGTCCCCATTTTCTACCCTCTTCCATGAAATGGCCGGGGTTTCCACCCTGCTTGTCCCTTTTTTCCCTTCCATCGAGGCTCATATTTACACCATGTTCAACAGCGAACAGCGCTTTGGCAAATAGGGGCTTGCCCCTATCAAAACCCTACCCTGACCCCATCTTCAAGCTGTGAGGTGCGGGGGAACTTTGCGCCAACAAGCATGGCCGGACGAAGGCACCAACTTAGTCCGACCCAGTCCGCTAGAAAAAAGCAATACATGAATCTCATGCTATCAACATTTGTACAGAAAATCGTTCGTAAGCATTACCATCTTTTTGATGAGGACGAGAGGCGAAACATCACCATCTTACTCATCCTCGCTTTGATGATGATATTTGTGTTGGGCAGCTGGCTATTGGGCTTTGTGTATTTGGAAATGTGGGAAATATTCTGGGTAGATCTATTCACCTGGATTGGCTACGTACTCCTGTTCGCTGGAATGGCCTTCTTGGGGTTGCCCTTTAAGTTTTGTCGGTTGTCGATGTTGCTATTGGCCCTGTTTATTTCGAGCGTGCCTTCCCTCTTTTATGGCCTTGAAACGATTGTGACGGTGCACTTGGCCTTTGTGCCGCTAGCTACTATTTTACTGTTTTCGAGAAAAGAGCGTAAGCAGTTTTACCGTTTCATGGCCTTCATAATTCTTAGTTTCATGGCGGTAGTCGCAGGGGGCTTGATTCGTGGGCCAATCTTTACGGTGCCTGCCGAAAACTTCCGGGTTTTCAATATTATCATTGCCTTGGACAGCATGTTCATCTCGCTG
>JADLHE010000308.1 GCA_020848965.1 Saprospiraceae bacterium | reverse complement strand
TTGATGGCATTCGTGGATTTTTTGGCGAAAAGGTATCGCCGGGCTATTTTCAGTGAAAGGTTCAAATACGGTTGACGGTGAACGGTTGACGGTTGACGGTTTTCTGGGGGAACTGGGGCAAAAGTAGCCAATTTTCATGGGCAAATCAGAAAGGCATTTTTTTATCAGCTGGTTAAAACTTGTTTCAGATTTTTTAATAATATAACTTGCGCCGCCCAAGGTGGTTAAATTTTTGCTATACACTTGAGACCCTCCTGCTACGCGCATATTCAGTACTGAAAAATCATTTTTACCATGAAAGTTACAGCTTGGTGGCGATTGGCACTGGTCGTAGGGTTCTTCGCCTGCGCCTTTTCCCAATTGGCCGCACAGGAAGTGGGGGCCGTGTTCAATGCACCGGATGAGCGCTTGTTTGTGGAGTCGAAATGGCGGTACACCTACACGCTGCATGCTGAGTCGAATACCATCATCCACAAGGCCGACGAGCACTACAAGTTTTTCCTTTATTTCCGCTACGACTATACCTACCAGGAGTTCTTGAACGGCAAACTGAGCCGGGGCAACTGGAGCCTGAACGGACGGTCGCTGTTCTACAGTTTCCAGCACGTCAACAAGTTTGACATCGTGCAATTGAACAAATCGGTGATGGTGCTGGAGTTCACGCAGAAGAACAGCAAGGGCAAGTACCAATACCATTTCGTTCGGGTGGAAAGCAAAGATGCCCCCTTCGTGAAACCGGACAACGAATTGCCGGAAATCATTGTGGAGGCCGACGGCATTTCCGGTGAACATGGCAAAGGCAAAAAGCCCAAAAAAGATTGGCTGGCCTTTTTGCGCCGCAAAAAAACAGAAGCACCTGCCGCACCTGCACCAACCTTCATCAGTGTCGAGTTGATTGGCGGCGGCTACTATGGCGGCATTGACCCCGTTTTAAAGGATTTCATCCAGATAAAAACCGACGGAAGACTCATCAAAGAGTACCAAAGTGTGCACAATGGCCTCCTCGTTAAGAAGAAGAACATACCTAGGGAAGAGCTGGAAATGTTTGCGGAATATGTGCAAAAGCAAGGCTTTTTCGAGTTCGACCGGGCTTACGACTGCCCCGATCAGTACTGCCAGAAACGAAAGGGCGAAAAGCCCGTGCCCATTCCTTTGCGCATCGCCATCACCTACGGCAACAAGAAAAAAATGGTGACCGTGGCGGTCTGGGGCAAGGACGACACTGGCGTGAAATGGGTGGACTACCCGCCGCAATTGGACAATATCGTGGATGCTATCCAGCGCATGGCGAACAGGCTGGAGGATACGGTGGTGAGGAAATGAGAATTAATTCTACATTCACGTATGAAATGGACATGGACGCTCCCAGTTTTACTGCTCCTATTGCCAAGCTGTAGGCGAAACCTTTATATACCGAACAATATAAACTCACCGCTTTTTGAAGCGAAACATAAGTACAAACTTGGCATAGGTACAAAGGTGGCAGCACCTTATCAAGTTGATATTGGCGCTGCCTATTCCCCGTTGGCGCACCTTGCCGTGATGGCAAACACAAATCTTGTGAAATTCAGAACCAAAAGAAGCCCTTCTTATTTCAACCATTGCTTTATCGAGGGCGGCTTGGGCATTTTCACTGCTACCTGGCCCAATAAAATGAATCACAAGCGCTTGCGAATGGAGCTTTTTGGAGGCTATGGGTTAGGGTTTACCAGCATCAATATTGGCCCCTCGTTTTTCTTTAACCCAACTGGTATAATTACGCATCACGAAGGCAGATACCACCGCAAATTCTTACAACCAGCCATTGGGCTAAGAGGTGAAAAATCTGAAATATCCTTGGCTGTGCGCATTACGGAAACCAATTTCTCAAGGTTCCGGGATTTTTCCAATGGCTTGGCAACCGATGGTGGAGCCTATAATTTCACCGCAATTGAACCCGTGTTTACATGGGCAAAGCTGTTCGATAATGGCAGGATGTTCTTTCAAATGGGCGCTGTCCTTCCAAACAATAACTCGGACTACACAAAAGCAGCGGCAAGCGGTTGGGCCTATTCCCATATTACAATCGGCTTCGTCATTACCCAGTTTCGCAACCGAAAGCAAGGCCAATAACGTCCAGTATTTTGGTGATTCATCACCTTGTACTTAACTTGCTCCGCAAATCCAAATTCATGCGCCCTTCCTCAACGCTCGGCTTTGCCTTTTTGCTTTGTTTACTCCTTGGCTGCACCCGCACGCTTTATGTGCCCAATGCCATACACACCCCTTTGATGAGCAAAAAGGGCGACTACTCCGTCAATCTAAATATGCGGCCAGTCGCACCATTCAACTCCGAATTGCAAACCGCCTATGCTCCGATTGACCATTTAGGATTGATGGCCAATGGTAGCATTATGGGGTACAAGAGCGCAAACAACGAAAGCGCATTCAAACACCATTTACTGGAAGCCGGTATAGGCACATTCGGCAGTTTTTGGGAAAATAACTGCCACCAAAAAATCATGCGGGCCGAGTGCTATCTGGGCACGGGCTTCGGCCGTGCAAGCGTGGTTGACGACTATCCCGGCTTCTTTTCATCAGACACAACTGTTTATACGTATGAAGGAAACTATCGCCGAACCTTCCTGCAAGTTGGGCTGGGGGTGCGTTTGAAAATGGTCGAACTTTCTTTGGCCACTCGTTTTGCAAACGTCTATTTCCCCCGTTTCACCGATTATGCCAACGGCATCAGAACGGCTACCGGCGACTACGAATTCTACACCTACGAGCCAGCCATCAGGGCGGCCATTGGCTATAAGCAACTGAAATTCAGTTTGCAGCTTGGCTTTGTGGAGTCTTTGACGCAAGACGCCAGCGATTTCAACAACGCCACTGGCAACGCATGGGGCAATATCCACTTCAACGGTAGCATACAGGTCTCCACCTTCTTGGAGGACTGCCCCGAAGCGCCACCCATTTCTTTTGGTGGGGCAGCCACAGAACCTGACGGCAACAGATTGCCTACCGTCCTGCGCCTCTACTCCCCCACCCCAACCATTTGCCTGCTAGCAGTTGACAGCAAGTCCGATGGAAGCGTCTGCAGCCTGAGCCTGAACGGCGCACCATTGCTGGAAAACGCCCGTTTGTCGCAAGACCCAATCTGCGTGGAAACAAACCTGCTCCGCAATACCGAGAACATCTTGCTTTTGAAATGCAATTCAGTTGCCGAATCCAACAGCAGCACCTTGAAAATCATCTTGAAGGAAGGCAAGTTGGAGCGGGAGTTTTACCTGAAGGCGACAGCAGGCAGCACCGAGGAGCTAAAACTGGTAGTACAGGAATAGCCAACTGCCGCAAAATGCTGATATTATTGAAAAAAAATGACACCTTTTGGAACAGAATTTGAAAACAAAAGTATTAATCTTGCTTTCTCAAACGAATCTTTAGGAATCCTTTGAAGACCCCAGCCTTCATCTTCCCTTTTCGCACACACACTTAGGCTTGCACCGATTAATCTCAATTATTGACTCGCAAAAGGCAATTTCGGCAGTGCCACGCAATGACAAAATGCCGCTCTAACGAAGTTGACCGCCTCTTGCACAATCCTTTTTGCATGAAAAAATTGTCACACATTCTCTTCCTGTTGCTGGCAGCTTATGGACTATCAGCGCAGGCGCCCGGCTATTTGGGCAAACGCTTCTACGTGCTCGGCGGCGGCGTTTTCTCTGTGAGCGCTGGCCCCACTGCCAATAACAAGGGGCTGTCAGATTACTACGGTGATAAAGGCGGTGGCTTTGGCATGAACTACCACTACAACCTACAGGCTGGCTATGCCATCTCCCGCCACCAAGCCATAACCATTATGGCTGGCTATCTGAAAACAGGTATGTATATGACTGCCCAAACGCCGCCACCCTTTGGCGATATTAATTATTATTACGACCAGCACGAGCTGTTTTACAACCTGCGTGGCCTCAGTTATGGCTTCGGGTATCAGTGGTTCAAAACCAAGAAGGGAGCCATTGCGCCCTTCGGCACCTATGGCAGTGTATTTCTCAGAGGGCACTCAATCGCTGGAGATATTCTGGATAAAAAAACCACTTTTTCCCCGGAAAACACCACCCATCAACATAGACTGCTGGGCATTGACCCGCATTTCTCCTATTGGTCTGCCGGGATGGAGTTTGGCCAGAACACCATCATTCGGGACAAAATTGTGCTGAACTATGCCATACAGTTCAATTACCCACTATTTCAAGGCGCAAGGACTGGCGGCCCCTTATCCCTCAGCACGCCCTACGTGAGCTATGACCCAGAAAATCCAGAAGTATTCAACCAAGAGACCTTTAACAATGCCACAGCCAGCCGACTTTTGAAGCACGAGTTCTTTGGCGTAAAACTCGGCATCGGACTCTTGCTGTTTTAACCACATTCTTAATCCAAGACATTTCGTTTAACACTTTTTGAAATGAAACTAAAATCAATTCTGATAACTGCAATGGCCATCCTAGCACTGGCTGGCTGCAAAAAATACGAACCCCAGTACGACGGCCCCTACAAGGACGGCGACGAACAAGCGGTTTTCAACAAATACCACGAAATACTCTTTGTAAAAGCTGGTGTGGTGCACTTGACAACCCCATACCTTGACTCTGATAAAATACTGCTGAACACCCCCAGCAATGTGAAACGTGCCTCTATCAATTACTCGCACGACCTCATCGCTTGCTGGGCACCCGGCCTGCCTATTGTTGTACTGGACTCCAACGACGTGCAAATAGCCACCATTGCAGGCACCGAAAATGTGGAGTGGTTCGACTGGCACCCCAACAACCAGACGCTCGTGATACTGGATGATGGCGTAATCAGCCTTTATGGCCCCAATGTGACGATGGCCTCAACTGACTTGAACGATGTGTTCCCTTTCGTAACCTCTGGTCAAAGAATTAATTCGGTGGCCGTGGGCGCCGATGGCACCGTTTATTTCACTTATCAATATGACGAGGGGTTCAATGAAATCCAACGCTTCGGCATCAGGTACCCGGCGGGGGCAGGCTTGAATGACAGGGAGATTTATATTGAGGGCTATTATGCCTATGACGCCTTGCGTGTCAACCAAGATGCTTCGTATATAACCATCAACGCATCGGGAAATAGCATACAGAACGCCTACACCTACACCCCAGCGGACGACTATTTTCGACATTCATTTGGTTCTGTAAAGTATGAAGTATATTCGCCGGACGGCCAGTTTTCTGTGTTTCACGACGATTATTCATTGCGACATGGGCAACTTCCTTACTCACTTAGCACCAACGGCTCCATCACAGCCCTTGATTGGTAATACCCAACAGCCACGCTAATTCAACCATTTACTTTCAAATCATTATCAACAATGAAGAAATACATCCTCAATCTTATCCTCGGTGGTTTGAGCTTAGGCACGCTCCAAGCCCAAGATTTCAACAAGTACACGCCCATGGAATGCAAGGGCAATATCCCGAAGGATTATATCACCGCTTCTGCCGACAAGTACAAAAAGGAAATTGCGAAGATTGAAGAGAGCGACCTGCGCAAAAGGGAAGAAAAAGACCGCAAGCAGTACGCCCTCCAAACCAATTTCGCACTCGACGACCTCCTGCAAAGCGGCCTCGTGCTCTTCAACGACGACGTAACCACCTACCTCAATGAGGTGATGGCCAAGCTCGTGGAACAATCCGCCAGCAAGGGCACAAAGGAAAAAGTACAGGTCTATGCCCTTCGCTCCACCAGCGTGAACGCCTTTGCCACCGACCGTGGCAATATCTTCGTCACCCTTGGTTTGCTGGCGCAATTGGAGAACGAAGCGCAGCTCGCCTATATCCTCTCCCACGAGTTGGTGCATACCGAAAGCGGCCACTCCCTCGACCTTTTCTTGGAATCAAAGCGCATTGACAAGACCTCAGGCGGCAGCGATGTACTCACCGAATCGGTTTTCGACCAAAACTGGGTGGCCAGGTGCGCCTACTCCAAAGATTTGGAAACCGAGGCTGACAAAAAAGGCTTGGAGCGGCTATTGAAAACAAAATACAGCACCGGCACGCTGAACACCGTTTTCGATGTGCTCAAGTACAGCTACCTGCCTTTCGACGATGTGGCTTTTGAAAAAGGCTTCTTCGAATCGGAATACTACAAGTTCCCTACGGAGTACTGGCTGGAAACGGTAAAACCCATCACGGGCGAAGACGAGGAAGTGGACGACAAGGCCAGCACCCACCCCAATATCTCTGCACGCCGCAGCATATTTTTGGAGACCATGAAGGGCAAGACCGACGAAGGCCGCAGCAATTACTTGGTATCGGAGGAGCGTTTCAAAAAAGTGCGCCAAATCTCCCGTTTCGAATTGCCAATGCTGCACCTGCACCGCGACGAATGGCCAGACGCCATCTACACTTCCTACCTTCTTTTAAAGGAGTTCCCAGAGAGCGTTTACCTAAAAAAATGCGTTGCGAAAGCACTCTACCTCCAAGCAAAAGGCGAGAAGAACGACTACGACAACGAAAACCTGACGAAGCACGAAGACGTCGAGGGCGAATCGCAGCAGTTGTTCTTTTTGCTCGAAAAAATTGAGGAAAAAGAAATCGAAGTACTGGCCCTGCGCTATGCTTGGGCATTGCATAAGCAAAACCCCGACGACAAAGAACTGGCCGCCCTCGTGGACGACCTCTTCATCGAATTTGCGGGCGACTTTGACCGCATTTCCCATTTCAACGACTCACCGCCAAGCGTAGCCACGGATTCGGTAGCGACCACCCCTCCTCCTGCCGACGACAAAGGCAAGGAGCGCTCGAAATACGACAAGATTCGGGAGGCCAAGAGCAAGGAAGTCGCCCCATCTGGCACTGAGTATTGGCGCTATGCCTTCGTGGGACAACTGGAAGACGAAGCTTTCAAAAAAGGCTTTGAAAAGGGCCTTAAAGAAGCGGACAGGCGCAAGGAAAGGGACGAGTACTACAGCTCAGTGGATGGCCGCAAGGCACTCAGAAAAGAGAAAGCCAAACTGGAAAAACATGGCCACCGCTTGGGCATTGACAAGGTTGTGGTGGTGAATCCCTATTTCGCTCAATTGGACCTCCGCAAAGAGACGCCCATGCAGTACATCAAAACCGAGGTAGGCCAAGAGAATATGCGCCAACTCATTGAGGAAGTGGTGCCAAAGACCAACCTCAAGGTCACCGTGCTGGACGTCTGCAACCTAAAGGAAAAACAGAGCGACCAGTTCAACGACATCCGTTTCCTCAACGAATGGTTCTCTGAGCAGGCCAACCATTACGATATGACGCTCACGCAAGGCACCAACCAAGAGCGGGTGAACGCCATCGCTGAAAAGTACGGCACCGATTATTTCCTTTGGACCGGAACCGTGGCCCTTCGGGAAAAGAACAGGGGCGCCGCAAATATCCTCTATGGCATCTTGCTCTACCCTACTTTGCCGTATTTCATTTACAAGGCCGTGAAGCCCAATTATGAAATGCTTCACTACGCCATCTTGTACGATGTGCGCACGGGCCGCCGCCAAGTACTCAAGTTCGAATTTTTCGATAAAAAAAATACGGACGACCTCGTGAAGGCGCACCTTTACGACACCTTCAACCAAATCAAAATGAAGGACAAAAAGGGCGGCACGAAGAAGTAATTCCCAGTTCAGAAAAACAAAAAAGCCGGCGTCGAGACTCGACGCCGGCTTTTTTGTTTAATCTTTTTTGAAAATAAATTAAACACCGAGGCAACCTTCCTGTTTCATCCTGCACATAGGTACTTGTAATCAATTTTAGTCAAACGTAAATCCGGTGGCGATACAAAGTCTTCGGGTTTCTAACCAAAAAAAATGTGACGATGAAAAATTTCCGTTTTCTATTCAGCTTCCTGCTACTTGGCCTTGTTGCCACTTCTTTCTTTGCTTGCAAAGACGATGAGGACACTACGCCAGACCCACAAAACATTGCTGAAGTGGTCGTGGATGGTGCCGATTTCAGCGACCTCGAAATTGCTTTGCAGCGCACCAACCTGACCTCCGTTTTGGAAGGCACAGGCCCTTTCACTGTTTTCGCACCCACCAATGCAGCTTTCGACAAAGCGGGCATTGACGTGAACACTATTGACGTGGCTACCCTGACCGATGTACTGCTCTACCACGTATTGGGCGCTGCGGTGAAGTCAACTGACCTGCAAACTGGCCAAACTTATGCCTCTACGGCCTCCGAATCAGGCCCAAATGGCACACAACTTTCAATCTTGATTGAAAAATCGAGCAGCGGCGTGAAAGTGAACAACACAGCCAATGTGACCTCTGCTGATGTAAGCGCTACCAACGGCGTTATCCACATCATTGACAACGTCATCCTTCCACTGAACGTGGTTGGCCATGCTGCCGCAAACAGCAATTTCACTTCATTGGTAAGCACTTTGGGTGCTGCCTCCGGCGACCTCGTAAACGTATT
>JADLHE010000307.1 GCA_020848965.1 Saprospiraceae bacterium | reverse complement strand
GCGATGTTTGGCTCAATAACACCAATATCAATTTCTCCTATATCGAGGGCTATCTTGGCAATTTTACCAACAGGGGCAAACGGGACTTTGTGGGCATCGAGTTCTTCGAGGATTGGATTCAGGGCGATGTTTTCTTCGAAAAACCCGTCATCAAAATCAATATCGAAAACTCCTTTGGCCTGCCGACCCGCTCCAAAATTGATACTTTCGACATCCTGACTGCCGATGGGCACAGCATTCCACTCGAAAGCGATTTCATAGACAGCACGGGGATTGACTTCGTTTACCCGACCGTGGCCGAAGCTGGGCAGTCGAAGACCATGACCTTTACTTTTGATGCCAACAACTCCAATATCGAGGACGTGCTAGGCTCCCGCCCCATCGGCCTCGACTATAAGGTGGACGCCATTTCCAATCCCGACAGCATCGTGGGCATTCGGGGCTTTCTCACCGATTCCAGCTTTTACAAAATACAAATTGAGGTGGACCTGCCGCTGCATGGCCGGGCCAGCGGCTTCGGGGCCGTTGATGAATTCGACCTCGATTTCAGCGACTACGACGTCCTGAAAGAAGTGGAATTCAAGCTGGTGGCCGATAATGGGATGCCGCTCGCCATTGATGCGCAAGCCTATTTCCTGGATTCAACGGGCGTGGTGCTCGATTCCCTTTTCGATGAAATTGCCACCCCCATTGCGGCAGCACCCGTGGACGCAGATGGAATTGTCACGGCAAAACAGACCACGACCACTTTCGTCACCTTCGACGCAGTGCGCTTCGATAAAATACGCAAGGCCAGAAAACTGAAATTGCATGCCTATTTTTCCACCACAAACGGCGGCCAGCAGAGCGTAAAAGCATTCTCCAACCAAGATGTGGAAATCAGGATGGGGATGAAGGTGAAGGTGTGAGAAATAATCCTCCAAACCTCGCATCTACGCATCCTCAAATCCTCAAATCTTCGCATCCTCATGCTGAACGCCTTTATCATTGACGCCATTCGCACCCCTGTTGCCAGTTTTCAAGGAAGCCTCTCCTCCGTCCGTGCCGACGATTTGGCTGCCCACGTCATTGCCGCACTGGTGGCTCGCCACCCCGGCATCCCACTCGATGCTTATGCCGATGTGATACTAGGCTGCGCCAACCAAGCGGGCGAAGACAACCGCAACGTGGCCCGTATGGCCGCTCTTTTGGCTGGGCTGCCCGTGAGCGTGCCGGGCGAGACGGTGAACCGGCTTTGCGCCAGCGGAATGTCGGCGGTGGCGCAAGCTAGCCGGGCCATCCGCAGCGGCGAGGGCGAACTTTTCATCGCTGGTGGCGTGGAGCACATGACCCGTGGCCCGTGGGTCATTTCCAAGACCTCCCAAGCCTTCGGGCGGGACGCCGAGATGCACGACAGCAGCTTCGGTTGGCGCTTCGTCAATCCCCGCATGAAGGCGCTCTACGGCGTGGATGGCATGGGCAATACCGCCGAAAACCTTGCGGAGCAACATAAAATAAGCCGGGAAGACCAAGATGCTTTTGCGCTGCGTTCGCAGCAAAAAGCGGCGGCAGCGCAGGCCGCTGGCAGGCTGGCAGAAGAGATTAGCCCCGTGCCCATCCCACAGCGAAAGGGCGACCCCCTGCTTTTCAACGAAGATGAATTCATCAAACCCGGCACCACCTTGGAGGTGTTGGCCAAGCTGCGCCCCGCCTTCAAAAAGGCCGAGGACGGCGGCTCCGTGACCGCTGGCAATGCTTCTGGATTGAACGATGGTGCTGCCGCAATGCTCGTGGCCTCCGAATCTGCTGTCAATAAATACGACCTGAAACCCCTCGCCCGCATCGTGAGTACGGGCGTGGCGGGCGTGGAGCCTCGCATCATGGGCATCGGCCCCGTGCCAGCCAGCCAGTTGGCGCTGGATAGGGCGGGCCTCCGCCTCGCCGACATGGACATCATCGAACTGAACGAAGCCTTTGCTGCGCAAGCACTCGCCTGCACCCGCACCTGGGGCATCCCCGACGACGACCCCCGCCTCAACCCTAACGGCGGTGCCATCGCCATCGGGCACCCGCTGGGCATGTCGGGCACCCGATTATTGCAAACGGCGGCCATAGAACTACACCGCCAACAAAAGCGTTTTGCATTGGCCACCATGTGCATCGGCGTCGGCCAAGGCTATGCGGTGGTGATTGAGCGGGTGTGATGAAGTTTCCAGTTCGACAGTTGGCAGTTTGCAGTCAGTTGGCAGTTCGTTAGTCCGTTAGTCAGCATTGGACTGCTGGACTAAAAGACTTCAAGACTGACTGCCAACTGCCAACTGTCGAACTGCCCACTATTCGACTGGCTGCCAATTTTGAAATATCCTCATAAACCCGTTACTTTACACGAAAATTTTAAACCAAAAATTCATATTCACATGGCAAGAAGAAGTATGTTCTCGTCTTCCAGCAATCCTTTCATGAAGGAGGAAGCTTTCCAAAACAGTGCAAACAGCCCGCTCGATGCAGGCTTTATCAGCGCTGCCGGGCGCATGACCGTGAGCGGTGCCGTCAACAAGACCTATATCCTTTTCGGTTTGATGATGCTCACGGCGGTGGCCAGCTATGTTTTCGCCAATCCGCTGTTCATGTTCGTTGGGGCAATCGGCGGCCTCATCGCTGCATTGGTGGCCAGCTTTAAGCCGCACCTTTCTGCTACTGTAGCGCCGATTTATGCGCTGCTGGAGGGCCTGTTCGTGGGTTCCATCACGGCTTATTTTGCGGCAGCGACTTATAGCGGCATCATTTTCAATGCGATTACCTTGACGCTGGGCGTGCTGTTCACCATGTTGTTCATCTATAAAACGGGCGTCATCAAGGTGACGGAAAAACTGCGGGCAGGTGTGGTCATGGCCACGGCCAGCATTTTCATCGTTTACTTGCTGAACTGGATTCTGAGCCTGTTCGGTATCAATATGCCCTACCTGCACCAAGGCGGCACGATGGGCATTGTTATCAGTTTGGTGGTCATCGGCGTGGCCGCCTTCAACCTCTTGCTCGATTTCGACAATTTCGATAAAGGTGAAAAATACGGCGCTCCCGCCTATATGGAGTGGTACTGTGCGATGGGCCTGCTCATCACGCTCGTATGGCTTTATATCGAAATGCTGAAACTGCTGGCGAAGCTGTCCAGCAGGGATTAAACGCCCTTGATTCAGGGAATGAAAAACGCCATTCAGATTGATGCTGGATGGCGTTTTTTTTGTTAGCAACGAATTTTTGATGAATGGATGGCTGCTCGGAAAGGATGGGCAAAAATCATAGAAGGAATACAGCTTTATCGTGGGGAAGACATAAATGCATCTAGCTGCAACTGGACTCTCTTCGTTTCTTGTTAAGAAGGCAACAAGCTGTTAAGATGTGAGTTTAGGGCTATAAAACCATTGATATGAAAAAATGTGCTTACTTGTTTTTGATGTTTGCCTATCTGTTTATTATAGCAGGTTTGGCTGGTTGTGGGGATAAGTGTTCTGGCTGTCCCAAGGATGTGGAACTTTCGGATGTTATGGAGCAGCGGATTCCTTATCAGGCAGGGCAGATAACTCGATTTGCAAATGCGTTTGGAGATACTATTGTTCTCAACTGTTTGGAGAGAGTGTATTCTCAGGAAGAAAGATTTGCTATGGAGAGACCAGAGTCTGAATGTTGCCCAAGTTATTTTGTGGAGAATGTACATGTCAAGATGTCAGGGTCGAGTAGTAGTTTCCTTAACATTAGAACCGACAATAATGGCGGGTATATCATTAGAATTTCAGCTAATCTTGAAGGGAAAGATTATTCTGGGGAGTATTTCTCAAACAAATTAGATTCAATAGTGCTGAGTAATAAAGCATTTTATAACGTATTGACGATGGAGAAAGATAACCAGGAGATATTTATGTTTATAGGATTAGATAATGGCATAGTTGGATTTACTATTAATGGAGAAGAATGGGCCTTAGTTGAATAATATACTCTACCCCTCCCAAACAAAAAGCACAGTCAGCGTTCCTTTGCTAACGGGGCTTTCCTTTTTCGTGCCAGCCGCTCATCAATTGCTCAGCATCACCGGCATCACCAGCATCAAAATCTCCTCGCCCTCGTTCGGTTCTGCGGGGAGCAGGATGCCCGCACGGCTGGGCGTGGACAGCTCCAGCTTCACTTCGTCGGATTCCATCACGCCGAGCATTTCCACCAAAAACTTGGCATTGAAGCCAATGGTGATGGGGCTGCCCTCGTAGGTGCAGGTCAGTTGCTCGTTGGCCTCGTTCGAGAAGTCGAGGTCTTGGGCGGAGACGGTCAGGCTGTCTGGCGAAATATCGAGGATGACCTGGTTGGTCGTCTTATTGGCGTAGATGGCGATGCGCTTGAGCGAGCTTTGCAGGTCGCTGCGGCGGATGTTCAGCGTGTTCGGGTTGTCCACCGGAATGACGGCGTTGTAGTCCGGGTAGCGGGCGTCAATCAGTCGGCAGACGAGGTGCGTGGTGCCAAAAGTGAAAAAAGCATTGGCCTTGTCGAAGGCCATTTTCACATCGGCATCGGCGGGCAGGGCGTTCTTGAGCAGGTTGAGCGCCTTTTTCGGGATGATGAACGAAGTGGCGACCTCCCCGGCAAGGCCGTGGAAAGTGTATTTCACCAATTTGTGAGCATCCGTGGCCACGAAGGTCAGGCGGCTGAAGTCCAGTGTCACGTAAACGCCTGTCATGGCGGGACGAAGCTCGTCGTTGCTGGTGGCAAACAAGGTTTTGTTGATGGCCTTGATGAGCGTTGCCGCAGGCACGTTGACGGAGTCCACCTTGTCCGATTCCGGGATGCGGGGGAAGTCCTGTCCATTCTCCCCAGCGAGGCGGTACTTGCCATAAGCCGAGGTGATGGTGATACCAAAGGTTTCATCGTCCACGGCGATGGTGATGGGCTGGTCGGGCAGCGCCTTGAGCGTATCGAGCAGAATCTTGGCGGGTATGGCCACTGCGCCATCGCCATCGGACATGACCTCCAACTTGTTCGTAATCGAAGTTTCGAGGTCGGTAGCGGCGATGGTCAGCTCGTTTTTCTTAATCGTGAAAAGAAAATCATCGAGGATGGGCAGCACTGGGCTGGATGCAATGGCCCCACTGGCGATTTGCAGTTGTTTGAGTAGCTCGGAGGAGGATACGCTGAATTTCATAAAACTTACTGAGTTTCTTGATTTTGCGCAAAAGTAATCTTTGATATAGAATATGGTGATAAAATTAATCAACAGAATGTGGATAACCCATTCTGGGTACGAGGGATTAGGAATGAGGGATGAAGCAGCGGGCATTTCGTCCCTCATTCCTAATCCCTCATACCTATTTCATACCTTGCTCCGCAAAACAGACAAGGACATGCAGTTTTTAAGGTTTTCAAAGTTTTTGGTTGGCGCAATGCTCGTGTTTTTGGCCGCAATTTCAGCCAATGCGCAATTCTCCGACAACTTCTCCGACGGCGATTTCACCGCCAATCCGGCTTGGCAGGGCGATATGGCGGAGTTCAAGGTGAACACCGCCTTGGAGCTTCAACTCAACGGCCCCGATGCGGGCACTTCTTGGCTATACCTGCCCACGGCCATTGCGGATAGCGCCGTTTGGGAACTTTATTTCCGCATGGAATTCGACCCTTCCAACAGCAATCGCCTGACCATCGTGCTGCAATCCGACTCGCCCAACCTGGCCACGGCCAGCGGCTACTATTTACAAATCGGGGCCGATGGCACCGCCGATGCCATACAGTTCTACCGCCAAGATGCGGGCGTGTCCACGCTGCTGGCCACGGCTACGGCGGCTGGTGTGGCCAGTTCGCCCAATGTGCGGCTGCGCATGACCCGCCAAGTGGGTGGCAATTGGACGCTGGAAACCGACTACGATGGCGGGCCGAACCTCACGCAGGAGCTACAGGTGGTGGACGCCACCTACGGGGCGGGCGATGCCTATTTCGGCTTTTTTTGCCTCTATACCGCCACCCGCAAGGACAAATTTTTCTTTGACGATATCCAAGTACAGCCCCTCACGCCAGATACCACGCCGCCCGTGCTGCTTTCCGCCACGCCCGTTTCGGCCACGGAGGTGGAGGTGCGTTTTGATGAAAACCTGGATGAAATCACCGCTACCGACCCCGCCAATTTCAACCTCGACCAAGGCATCGGGCAGCCTGCCGCCGCTTTTTTGGATGGCTTGGACAAAACGCTCGTGCATCTTTCCTTGGCCAGCCCGCTGCAAAACCTGACGGATTATGTGCTGACAATCAATGGGATAGCAGATTTGGAAGGCAATTTGGCTGCTTCGCAAAGCGCCAGTTTCAGCTATATCGAAGTGGCGGAGGCCGTGGAGTACGATGTTTTAATCAATGAAATCATGGCCGACCCCTCGCCTGCCGTTGCGCTGCCCAATGTGGAATACATCGAGCTGTACAACCGCAGCAACAAGGTGCTCGACCTCTCGGGCTGGGGCTTTTCGAGTGGCAGTGCGCCGCAAATTTTCCCTGCCTACCAAATGCTGCCCGGCAGCTACCTCATCGTCTGCGACGACTCCAAACTGGATTCTTTGGCTGCCTTCGGCAATGTGCTGGGCCTCGGTACCTTCCCCGCCCTCACCAACGACGGCGACGATATTATACTCACCGATGCCAACGGAACCGTCATTCATGCAGTGAACTACAAAATAGATTGGTACGGCGATGCTGGCAAGGAAGAAGGCGGCTGGTCGCTGGAACTCGTCAGTCCCTTGGCCCCGTGCCGTGGCGCTGCCAATTGGCGGGCGAGCGTCAACCTATTGGGCGGCACGCCCGGCCAGCCCAATTCCGTGCTCGACCCGCAGCCCGATGAGGTGGCCCCCATCCTCACGCAAGTTTTCGCCAACCAGACTAGGCCGCTGGAAATCCAGTTCTTTTTTGATGAAAGGCTCGACCCCGCATCGGCGCTCAACCCTGCCAATTATAGCGTCAGTGGTGGCCTGAGCGTGGTTTCTGCCAATTTTTTGCAGGGTTTTACTTTTGCGGTGGTGGTGCAATTGAGTGGGCCGTTGCAGCCGAGTGTTTTTTACGAAGTAACCGTGCAGGACGTGGCCGATTGCTCCGGCAACGCTTTAGCTGGCCCATTGACAGAGAGCTTTGCCCTGCCGGAATCCATCGAGCCTAACGATTTGATTATCAACGAGATACTTTTCAACCCATATACTGGCGGCTCCGATTTCGTGGAGGTTTACAACCGCTCCCAAAAAGTGCTGAACCTCGCCGACCTCATCATTGGCAACCTACAACTAGGCGTGGACACTACGACCACCGCTGTTATCAACGACCACCTCATCTTCCCCGGCGAGTACGTAGTTTTTACTGAAAGCCCTTCGGACCTCCAAAGCCGCTACACCGTACAGGACGCCAATGCGCTCATTGCCAACGATTTGCCTTCTTTTAATGACGATGCGGGCAATGTGACCCTGTTCCGTGTCGGGCAATTTGGCGAGGCGGTCTTTATTGATGCGTTCGATTATTCCGAAGACCTGCACCACCCCCTGCTCGATGAGGTGGACGGTGTTTCCTTGGAGCGCCTACACCCTGATGGCACCACGCAAGACCCCGCCAATTGGCACTCTGCCGCCAAGGGTGCCGGCTGGGCAACGCCTACCTACCGCAATTCGCAATTCTTTGAAAATCAAGCCATTGGTGATGATTTTTTTGAAATACCGGAAAAAACCCTTTCGCCCGATGACGATGGCTACCAAGATTTTTTAATCATCAACTATAAAACGGACAAGCCCGGCTATGCGGCCAAAGTGCGCATTTTCGATTCGGAGGGGCGCTTTGTCAAGTCCATTGCCAATAATGAACTACTGGCCACGGAGGGCTTCCTGCGCTGGGATGGCGACACGGACGACGGCGCCAAGGCAAGGATTGGCATCTATGTGCTTACAATGGAGCTTTTCACACCGGATGGCACCGTGAAGGAGGCGAAGAAGACTTGTGTGGTAGCGGGGAAGTTGTAAGGACTTGTTTGAAGCGTTTGATTGGTTTGAATTGTCAAAAACGGCTTAAAAAATAAAAAGCGGCGCTGCTAACGCAGCCACCGCTTTTCCCAAATCTGGTTGTTTTTTGTTCTGAATTTAAAAACCCCCTCGTCTGGGAAGCCTTAAACATTTGTGAGACCTAATTCTTTGTGAGACCAGAACATCAATTTGTGAGACCTAAATTCTTTGTGAGACCAATTAATTAACAAACACAGGACAAATGTCGGGGAGGCTGCCGACAGAAAAATTGCCATTTTTAAAAAAATGTGACGTTAAAAACCGTTAAGCAGCGGTTAAAAACCCTTAATCCACTGGCATTTCTGCGTGAAATCTGTGTAAATTTTCGGTCTTATTTGCGTAGGGGAAAATTGTTCCTTTCTGCATCTTTTCTACAAAAACTTCTAAAGTCTAATTATGAAAACTCATTTTTTGGCAATTGCAGCTTTGTTCAGCGTCGTGATTTTCAGCGCTTGCAACAAACTTTCTTACTTCACCGATGACCTCAACGAGCGCTATCGGTGGTCGGAAGCCGAGCTGAAGAAGATTCAGTTTTACGTTTCACAGGACATTGTGATGAAGCGGGAGGTTACTGGTGGCGATAGGGAGGTCGTTTCGGGCAAGATAAAAATTGAAGATGGCCGCAAAATCGAGGAAGTGGTAATCAGGAAAGGCACGCCCGGTGCATTCCTGTTCAGCCCGAAGGAAGACCGCTTTGCCATTGGCTTCGAGGAAAGCAACGAGCGGTACCTGATTTTCGGGCCTAGCCCCAAATACAGTGACCGATTCGTGCTCATGGCTTCCGACTGGGACCGTCGCACCGGAGAAGTCACCTACGACAACAAAACCTGGAAAGTCTCATCCGATAATGCCTATGCCGCATTGCTCGTTGATTTGCGCAAAATCAATAAAGTGGATGTGAATTCAAGGGTAGCGAAGGGCAGGAAGGTGGGTTGAGTACATTCCCAAGAAAGGAATTCGACGATTTATTGCAGCGCAAATAAAGATTGCGAAGCAATTTTTTTGGGGCGAAACGGAGGAGATTTATGCTACAAAACTTCCGTTTCGCCCCTTCCTTTGGAGCGGTACGCTCAATCCAAATCCTTCAACAAATCCCAAATCATTTCCGATTCAAACCCCCTCGACATGGCATACTGCGCCAGCTTCGCCCTGCGGGCAAAATCGTTTTCCTCGGCAATTTGCTCTGCCCGTTTTTCCAATACTTCCCTCAATGTGTTCAGGTAGTCTTGCTCGCTGATTTCTTCCATCGCCTTGCGGATGCAGTAGTCGGAGATTTGGCGCAGCTTCAATTCCCGTTGGATGCGCACTCGGCCCCATTGCTTCATGCGGAACTTGCCACGTGCAAAGGAACGGGCGAAGCGCTCCTCGTCCAAGAATTTTTCCTCAATCAAACTTGCCATGACGTCCTCCAAATCTTGTCCATAGCAGCCCACCTCAATGAGTTTCGTGCGCACTTCGTTGTGGCAGCGGTCTTGGTAAGCGCAGTAGCGCTGTAGTTTTACGAGCGCTTCCGCTTTGGAAATGTACTTTTTGGCGGGTCTTTTTTCCACGACTTCTATGAAAAACCAACGGCGAAGCTTAGCGCCTCGCCGTTGTTGTCCGTTATCCTTAGTTTTTCAACAAGTTCTTGAACCGTGGTCGGTGCGGCGTCACGTCGCCCAATTTGGCCTTCTTGGCAGCTTCGTAATCTTGGTAGTTGCCTTCGAAGAACACCACCTCGCCCTCGTCCTCGAAGCTGAGGATATGCGTGGCTAAGCGGTCAATGAACCAACGGTCGTGGCTGATGACCATGACGCAACCTGCGAAGTCGTCGAGCGCATCTTCCAGCGCCCTCAGGGTGTTGATGTCAATATCGTTGGTAGGCTCGTCGAGGAGGAGCACGTTGCCGCCGTCCTTGAGCGTGAGGGCGAGATGAAGTCGGTTTTTCTCGCCGCCGGACAGCACCCCGGCCTTTTTCTGTTGGTCGCTTCCGGTGAAATTGAAGCGGCCGGTGTAGGCCCGGGCGTTCATTTCGAAGTTGCCAACTTTTATGATGTCAAGGCCGCCGGATATGATTTCGATGACCGATTTCTCGGGGTCAATAGCCGAGTGCGACTGGTCCACGTAGCTCACCTGCACCGTGTCGCCAAGGCGGATGCTGCCGCTGTCGGGCTTCTCTTGGCCCATCATCATCCGGAAAAGCGTCGTTTTGCCCACCCCGTTCGGGCCGATGATGCCCACGATGGAGTTTTTCGGAACGGAAAAACTGAAATTCTCGAAGAGCACCCGGTTGTTGAATGCTTTGTTCAAATTTTCCACTTCTATCACCACTTCGCCAAGGCGTGGGCCGGGCGGGATGGTGAGTTCCAGTTTTGCTTCTTTCTCTTTGGTCTCTTCGCCAGCCATCTTGTCGTAGGCATTCAGACGGGCCTTGCCCTTCGCTTGGCGGGCTTTCGGACTCATGCGAATCCAGTCAAGCTCCCGTTCCAAGGTCTTCTTGCGCTTGTCGTCGGCCTTGGCTTCTTGCTCCAATCGCTTGGCTTTTTGCTCCAGCCAAGAGGAGTAGTTGCCCTCCCAAGGGATGCCTTCGCCACGGTCGAGTTCCAGAATCCAGCCCGCCACGTTGTCAAGGAAGTAGCGGTCGTGCGTCACGGCGATGACCGTGCCGGGGAACTGTTGCAGGAACTGCTCCAGCCAGTCAATGCTCTCGGCGTCGAGGTGGTTGGTCGGCTCATCGAGGAGCAGGATGTCCGGCTCGGAAAGCAGCAGGCGGGCCAGTGCCACCCGGCGGCGCTCACCGCCAGAGAGGACTTTAACCTGGGCATCGTCGGGTGGGCAGCGGAGGGCATCCATGGCCCGGTCGAGCTTGTGGTCGAGTTCCCAGGCGTTGTTGCTTTCGAGGATGTCCATTAGTTCGCCTTGGCGCTCGATGAGCTTGTTCATCTCGTCGTCGCTCATCGGCTCGGCGAATTTGTTGTTCACCTCGTTGTATTCCTTCATGTACGTCATCAGCTCGCCGACGCCCTCTTCCACGATTTCACGGACGGTCTTCGTCTCGTCGAGTTCGGGTTCCTGGGGCAGGTAGCCGATTTTGTACTGCTTTTCAAATTCGATTTTGCCCTGGTAGTTCTGGTCGAGGCCGGCGATGATTTTCAGCAGGGTGGACTTGCCACTGCCGTTGAGGCCGAGCACGCCGATTTTTGCACCATAGAAAAAGGAAAGCCAGATGTTTTTGAGCACCTGCTTTTGGGGTGGGAACGTCTTGGAGACGCCCGACATGGAAAAGATGATTTTGTTGTCTGCCATAAGTGTTTGAGGATGCGAATATGTGAAGATTTGAAGGGTCACAGCCAAAGCGAAGAATTGGAAAGCCCAATAGGGTTTCTAATCCAAAACGATAGACGATAATGGTAAAATCCATTTCGGAGGCAATCGAATGGCAAAAGTGGTAGATTTTTGGGAAAATGATGATGATTGCTTTTCTCGAAAGCAAGGAATTAATTCTTCACTATATACTCGCCGATAGTTTTAAGCTTGTCCTCAATAGCGGGGTAGGGGCTATTTCCTCAATATGGAATAGGTTATTTTGCCTCAACATTCAATCTACGAAAATTTCTATTTTTTTTAAAACCAAGTCACTACTGTCAGGCATGCCGACTCTTTGCTCCTTGAAAACCAAGGTGGTCGTACCTTTTGCCAATCCAGTTATCCTAAAAAAGGCTGGGAATTTATCTCCAGGTTTGATAACCAATTTCTCCTGCATCGTCACGGGCAGCTCTTCACGAGAAACCTGAATTATGGAACTGTCACTTATTTCATGCACAAGCCTAAGGCCGCTGCTACCACGATTGGGTATGGTGAGTTCGGTTTTTTCACCGACTTTAATGGCGATTCTATCGTAGTTCATGATCCCGTTTTTATGGCAATTAACAAAACATAGTAAGCCAACAACGGCTAAAATCAAATGTTTCATCTCATATATATTAAAAGCTGCCAGCCTTGTTAGGGGGCTGGCAGCAATCTTTGATTTTAATTATGAATACCATTTATGCCACATCCCAGAGTCCATACCCTCTACGAAGCAGTCAAGTCTGCCTGATTCCCAGGAACTAACGCCTACATCCGAAGAAAGCATGCCCCCCAAGGATTCTACAGCCGACCAGCTGTTGCCATCCCACCATTTGTGCATCATTTGATAATTGATGCCGGGGAAGAAAACATCAATACGGTTGGGACCCCAGGAAACTGCGGCTGGGCTACCAAACATGTCTGCACCAAGATTTTCCCAATTACTCCAGCCGTTTTGATACCAGCGATGCCAAAGTTTGTTGTCAGTGCCTCTTGCGAAGCAATCCAGCCGACCCGAAGCCCAAGAACTCACTGCTGGGGCAGAGGTCAACACACCGCCGAGGCTCTCCCAACCATGCCAAGAGCCATCCCACCAAATATGCCACATGGCGGAATCCATGCCCCTTGCAAATACATCAATGCGGTTGTTGCTCCAGCTTACCGAGCATGGCTCAGATGATAATGTGCCACCAAGCGATTCCCAATTGCTCCAGCCGCCTTGGTACCATTTATGGTACAATTTGTAGTCGAGTCCAATGGCAAAAATATCCAGTCGGCCAGATGCCCAAGAGCAGATGGTGGGAGCGCCTTGGATTTGCCCGCCCAAGCTTTCCCATCCTTGCCAACTGGCTCCATCCCACCAACGATGCCAAACAGCAGAGTCCATGCCTCTGGCTACTACATCAATCCGATTTTTACCCCAAGAAACTGCATTTGGGCGAGAGCTGATTTTGCCGCCGAGCGTTTCCCATCCT
>JADLHE010000306.1 GCA_020848965.1 Saprospiraceae bacterium | reverse complement strand
CCGTTTACGACCTCGAAGGCGGCTTTGCTGGGAAAATCGGCGGATTCCCTGACGTGCGGAACATGGTGAGCGTTTTGAAAAAAAACAAGGACAACACCTCCGACAGCCGCCGGATTTTCGGCAATGCTTATGCCGAGGCAGACCTTTTCAAAATGGTGAAAATATTGCCACAGGCACATAGCCTAAAGCTGAAAACCACCTACGGCCTCGACTATTCGAACTACTACCTGCGCCGCTTCGACGCCGCTTTTCAGGAGGGCGATTTCGACATCCAGAACAACCTGCTGTTCAACGAATTCGGTGTAGGAACGACCTTGACCTGGATTAACACCCTCGAATACGGCTACCAAGCTGGCAATCACGGCTTGAAGGTGATTGGCGGCCATGAGCAGGTGACCTACGACTTCACTTTCCTGAACGGTGCACGCACGGGTTTTGAAAACGAAGACCCAGCGTTCACCTATCTCTCCGCTGGCTCCGGCAGTGCCGTGAACGGCGGCGGTGGCACCGAATGGGCGTTGCGCAGCTACTTCGGGCGGGCGGATTACACGTTCATGAACCGCTACATCGTCTCCGCTACTTTGCGTTTTGATGAAACATCAAGGCTGCTCACCAACGGCATTTTCCCCGCTGCCTCCATTGGCTGGCGGGTTTCGGAGGAGCCTTTTTTCAAAAACACCTTTGGTAAAAAACTGGACGACCTAAAGCTGCGGGCAAGCTGGGGCAAACAGGGCAATCAGCAAATTGGCGACTTTGCCACCATCTCCACCCTCGGCGCCGACATCAACCACGCCGACTACGATTTGCAGGGCACGAACAACACCGTGAGTCAGGGCTTCCGGGTGTTGAGCCGGGGCAATCCGAACCTCGTTTGGGAAACCACCACGCAGACTAACTTTGGTTTCGATGCAGGTTTTGGCAACGGAAAATTCACGCTCGGCGCAGATTATTACATCAAAAACACCGACGACATCCTGCTTCGTGCGCCGCAAATCGCCGCCATTGGCGAGGGTGACGAGCCGTTTGTGAACGCAGCTTCGGTGAAAAACACGGGCGTTGACTTGATGCTCAGTTACCACCATAGCAAGCCGGGCAAGGATTTGAGCTACGACATCAGCTTCCAGTTGAGCCATTTCACCAATGAAGTCACCAGCCTCGGCAAGAACATCGGCAATATCGGCAACCAGGGCGAGAGCTACCTCAACGGCAACGACGGGCCTACCCGCATCGCTGTTGGAAAGCCCATCGGCAGTTTCTATGGCTGGGTTTATGAGGGCATTTTTCAAGACCAAGCCGAGGTGGATGCCGCCGCCACGCAGGCGGGCAAGGGTGTTGGTCGCATTCGCTACCAAGACCTCAACTCAGACGGTGTGATTGACGACCTCGACCGGACCTATATCGGCAGTCCTTACCCCGACCTCAACCTCGGCCTCGATTTTGGGCTGGAATGGAAGGGGCTGAGCTTCTCCGCTTCACTTTACTCCGGCTTGGGCCAGCAGGTCTATAACGAGGTACTGACCTACACCGACTTCGCACAAGTAGGCACCTTCAACCGTGGCGAACGCATCCTTGGCGCATGGAGCCCCGAAAACAAAGGTTCCCGCATCCCCGCCCCCACCTTGGACAATACCAACAACGAGCTCCGGGCCTCTTCCTACTTCGTGGACAATGCTTCGTACCTCAAGCTGCGCTCGGTGAAATTGGGCTACCAACTGCCCAAGTTCCTGACCGGGAAAAGCATCAACGCCAATATCTATTTCGAGGTGCAGAACGTGGCCACGCTGTCCGGCTACTCCGGCATTGACCCCGAAGTGCCCTATGCTGGCAACGTGAATTTTCCCGGCATTGACCGTGGGGTGTACCCACTGCCGAGGACGTTTTTGGTGGGCGTGAATTTTAAATATTAAGGTTGATAGTCAAGTGCCCGCCAAGGAGGTGACATCTTTTTTCGCTGTTCTGAATTTCAAATTATGAAATCGTTTGCAGCGAAAAAAGGTGTCATCTCCGCAAGACCGCATCAAGATGACACCTTTTTCGCTTAAAAAACCTGCTTTTATCAAAAATTATCTGGGCGAAAAAGATGTCACCTTAATGCTGAACATTGGCCTTTGTCAATAAAAAAAGAAGACATGAAAATCATAAAATACTTTTTCATTTTTAGCTGCCTCACGGCAATTTTTTCCTGCAAAAAAGACCTGTTGGACACAGCGCCCAAAGGCGTTTTGGCAGAGGGCGTGCTGTCCGCTTCTTCCGTGGACAAGCTGGTGGTAGCGGCCTATCAATCACTCGGCGGCCATTTTTTCGGCAACGACGAGTCCTTCGCCGGGCCTTCCAGCAACTGGATTATTGACGTGCGCAGCGACGACGCCTACAAGGGTGGCGGCGGCATCACCGACCGCACGGACATCCACCAGCTCGAAACGGCGACGATGGATGCCACCAACTACGCTTGTTTTCAGAAATGGCGCAACCCATATTTCGGCATTGCCCGCTGCAACTTGGCCATTCGGGAGATTGAAAAACTGGACGATGCAAAGTATCCAAAAGCCGCCCGCATCGCTGAAATGCGCCTGTTGCGAGGGCATTTTCATTTCGACTTGAAGCGCAACTACAACCAGATTGCCTATTTGGGCGAAAACGACGACCCGACCGCCGTAGGCAATACCGACCTGAACAGCGACGAGGTTTGGCAAAAAATCAAGGAAGATTTTCAGTTTGCGTACGACAATTTACCCATCGAACAAGAAGAAATCGGGCGGGTAAACAAATACGCAGCAGCCGGATATTTGGCAAAACTGGCGGTCGAACTGAAGCAGTGGGACGAGGTGATTGCACAGACCAATTTCGTGATGTCTGGCCCCTTCGCCCTGCTGCCCGACTTTCAGAACCTCGGCACCATTGAGTTTGAAAATGGGCCAGAATCGGTCTTCACCATTCAGTTTTCCACCGCCAGCATCTTCGCCAACCACTCTTGGGGCGACCTGCTGAACGTGACGCTTGGCCCCGGCATTGACGGTGGCGCTTACGCCAACGGCGACGATTTTTACCTCGGCAGCCAGAACCTCGTCAATGCTTTCCGCACGGGCAATGACGGCCTGCCGCTTTTTGACAATTTCAACAACACGGACGTGCTCAGTGGTGGTTACAGCGGCCCGCTCGACCCACGGGTGGACTTCACCTTTGGCCGCATCGGTATTCCGTGGAAAGGTAATACGGCCAATTACGAGCTTTCTTGGGTGCGCAGCACGGACTACCTGCCTGGTTTTTCTTGCAAAAAACACGTGGTGGCGCCCAACGACCCGAACGTTCACAACTCCTTTCCTTGGGCGGCTTCTGGTTTGAATTTCTGCATCATCCGCTACGCCGAGGTACTGCTATGGCAGGCCGAGGCGCTCATTGAGAAAAACCAGGACTTGGACAAGGCCCGCCAGCTCATCAACGACGTGCGAAACCGGGCGAAAGGCAGCCCTTATGTGCAAAAATTAGATGGCTCCGGCAACGCAGCCAACTACAAAATCGAGCCTTACCCTTCCACCAATTGGACGCAGGATTATGCCCGCAAGGCCGTCCGCTTCGAGCGCAGGCTGGAGCTGGCGATGGAAGGTCACCGCTTCTACGACCTCGTGCGGTGGGGCGTGGCCGCACAGGCGATGAACGACTACTACAGCTCCGAGGCAGCAAAAGTCGAGTACCTGGAAGGCATCAATTTCCAAGCTGGGAAGCATGAGTACCTGCCCATCCCGCAACACGAGATTGACCTTGCACCACTATTGTATTTTCAAAATCCAAATTATTGATTTTCAATGCTTTGCGCTTTCAATTCAAGGCCATCGAGCTTT
>JADLHE010000305.1 GCA_020848965.1 Saprospiraceae bacterium | reverse complement strand
ACCGTTCAATATCGAATCAGCACAACCTACCAACGTAATCATCTCTGGCGTACCTCCAGCTATATGTGAGGATGCCAATCCTATTTTATTGCCAACCAACCAGGGTGGGGTGTCGGGCAGTTGGCAAGGCCAAGGTGTGAACAATAACATCTTTGACCCCTCAGGGCTTAGTGGAATTATAACGCTTACTTTCAACCCGGCCCCACTTCTTTGCGCCAACCCTGCCACAACGGATATAAATGTTACGACACCTACCGCACCCAATATCTCAGGGGTTCCGGCCACGCTTTGCGAAATGGACGCCCCCGTTCCGCTGCCCACCAACCAAGGTGGCGTGAATGGGAACTGGTCTGGCCCCGGCGTCAGTGGCAATATCTTCAACCCTGCTGGTCAAAACGGCACAGTGACATTGACTTTCGCACCCAATGCAAACCAATGCGCTACCCAAGCCACGACAGATATAGACGTTACGCCTGCTGTAACGCCCAATATTTTGGGCATTCCAGCCAGTATTTGTGAGCTTGACCAAGCAGTATCCCTACCCACGACTCAGTCCGGAATCAATGGCACATGGTCAGGCCCCGGTGTTTCAAACAATGATTTCGACCCTTCGGGCTTGAATGGCACTGTGTTTCTGGTTTTCACACCTAATTCAGGTCAATGCGCCAATAATGCGACGACATCCATCACCATAGATGGCGCTGTGATACCCATCATCAATGGAGTTCCTAGTTCTATTTGCGCCAATGCATCGCCAGTAAATTTACAAACCAACCAAAGCGGTATTTCAGGAGATTGGTCGGGGCAAGGCGTTATCGGCAATATTTTTAACCCAGCCGGGTTAAGCGGCCCCATCACGTTGACATTCACGCCGGATGCTGGTGTTTGTGCCGTGAGCACTACCGCCGAAATCAACGTCGGCAATGGTGGCGCACCAAATATCACGGGGGTTCCGGCCTCCATCTGTCAGTCCGCTTCGCCGTTCCCATTGCCCACCATACAAGATGGCATTTCGGGAGAATGGTCGGGCGATGGTGTCATCAACAATATTTTCAACCCGGCCGGATTGAATGGCAATATCACCCTGACCTTTACGCCGGATGCTTCGTTCTGCGCCGACCCCGCTATCACGGTCATTGAAGTTGGCAGTGGAGGAGCGCCTGCTATTTCGGGCGTACCCGCCAATATTTGCCAGACGGCACAGTCCATTTCATTGCCGACCACACAAGACGGGTTGACGGGTACTTGGTCGGGCCAAGGCGTCACCAACAACAGTTTCAACCCAGCGGGCCTGAGCGGAAACATAACGCTGACTTTTACGCCCGATGCTAGTTTTTGTGCAGCAAACGCTACTGTCACCATCAGTGTTAACAACGGCGGAACTCCAACCATTACTGGCGTTCCCAGCAGTTTGTGCCAATCTGAGGCTGCCATTAACCTGCCTACCACACAGGGCGGCATGACGGGCACCTGGTCGGGCCAAGGCGTCACCAACAATAGCTTCAACCCAGCAGGCTTGAACGGGAACATCACGCTGACCTTTACGCCAACAGCTTCGTTTTGCGCCCAAAGCGCAACAACGGTAATTGCCGTCAATGCAGCAGCTACGCCAACGCTCGGCACTACAACGCTTTGCGAATCGTCCGGACTTTTTGCGCTCAGCACCTTGAACGACCCAGCGCATCCGGCGGGCACCTGGAGCGGCCCCGGCGTGAGCGGTGGCAATTTTGACCCTGCGGGTCAAAGCGGCAGTGTGACCTTGACTTTCACACCTTCGGTAAATTGCGTGAACACGGCCACGACCAGCATCACGGTGAATGCACCCATTGCGCCAGCACTCGGCACTGCCAGCATTTGCGAGAGCGATAGCCCGCTGAACCTGGCCACGCTTACTAACCCAAATTATCCAAATGGAACCTGGAGCGGCCCCGGCGTCAGTGGTGGCAGCTTCGACCCCAATGGGCAAAACGGCAGTGTGACGCTGACTTTCACGGCTTCGGCCAATTGCACCCTTGCATCCACGACGACCGTTGCGGTAAATGGCGCCCCTGTTTTCAGCAATTTGGATGAGCCTTGCGAAGCAACCAATACGACCTATACCGTTAGTTTCACGCTAAGCGGGGGCATGGCTCCTTATACCATTGGTGGTGTGCCAATCGCTGGGAACAGCTTTGTCTCCCCGCCCATCAATAGCGGCGACAATTACAGTTTTGTGGTGGATGATGCGATGGGTTGTGGGCCAATTACGGTTAGCGGCACCGAAAATTGCAACTGCACAACGGATGCGGGGACGATGAATATTGGCCCTACTCCTTTGGTCGTTTGTTTCGTCCAAAATGGGCCATTTTCAGTGCCCTTTAATTTCAATGAAGTGTTGGATGCCAATGACACTTTGTTATTTGTACTGCACGATAATCCGGGTGCTACCTTGGGAACAATTTATGCGACGAGCGATACTCCTGTCATTCCGATACCTACAAACATTGTTTTGGGGCAGACCTACTATGTCTCATCCGTGGCTGGCAACACTATACCAACTGGGGTCAGTTTGACGGACGATTGCCTTTCTGTGTCTCAAGGTTTCCCGGTTCAGTTTTATCTGCCAACGCTTACGCTTGGCCCCGATGTGTCAATTTGTGCCAACGAATGTGTAAATGTCCCATTGAACTTTACTGGAAATCCAGCCTATTTAATGGACTATACTATAACAGTCAATGGTTCGACTTTTGGGGGCTTTGCTGAAAACCTCCCAAATAATTCAACAATAGAAGTATGTCCTTCAGATTATGGCCTAACGGCTGGCACCATTACCTTTACTGCCGTTGCTTTCACGGATAATAATGCATGCCAAGTTTATGCTTCTCCAAATCCGAACCTCTATAGCATGACCATCACCGTGGGCAGCTCCGTGGTCAATAACCAAAATACGACGGTTTGCGATGGAGAGTCCATCACGGTGAACGGTACGGTTTACGATGCGGCCAACCCAACAGGGTCTGAGCTTCTGCCGGGAGCCAGCTTCTCTGGCTGCGACTCGGTCATCAATGTGAATTTGGCCTTCTATCCGCCTGCAACTGGAACTTTGAGCCAAGGGATTTGCCCAACCGAAAACCTGGTCATCAACGGGCATATCTACAATGCAAGCCATTTGACGGGCATTGAAATCTTGCAAGGCGTGGCGCTTCATGGCTGCGATTCTACGCTGAACGTCAACCTCTTCCTATTGCCGAATACGGTGACCAATTACAACCCGGTGCTTTGTACCGGCGGCAGCATCAATATCAATGGCACCATTTACGATGTAAGCCACCCAACCGGAACGGAGATATTTGCTGGCTTGGCAGCCAATGGCTGTGACTCAATTGTGAACGTGAGTGTGAGCTTCAATTCCACGGTGACGGAGAACATCGTTCAGACGCTTTGCACCGATGAAAGCATTACCGTCAATGGAACCGTTTACAATATCAACAACCCTACCGGCACAGAAACAATCCCGGATGGGAGCATTTTGGGCTGCGATTCGGTCATAAACGTAAATCTCAGTTTCTACCAGCCTGCGGTGAACAACTATAATAAGACACTTTGCACTGGTGGTAGCGAGGTCATCAATGGCACGGTTTACGATGAAAACAACCCAACCGGAACCGAAGTGATTCCGAATAGCAGTGTGAACGGCTGCGACTCTACCATTATCGTCAATTTCAGTTTCAATTCGGTCGTCACCAATCCTATCACCCAGACGCTTTGCCCGGACGATAGCATTACGGTGAACGGCACAGTTTACGATATAAGCAATCCGATGGGGAACGAGTTGATACCGAACGGAAGCTACCTCGGTTGCGACTCGGCCATCGTTGTGAATTTGAGCTTTTACACACCTGCAACGAGCACCTACGACGACCAGCTTTGCTTCGGCGGCAGCGTGAACATCAATGGGACGATTTACGATGAAAGCAACCCGACCGGCACCGAAATATTCGAAAACGTCACGATTCACGGCTGCGATTCCACCGTTGTTGTCAACCTGACCTTCGGAAGTTCCGTCATCGTTTCGATGGATGAAACGCTTTGTCCCGGCGAATCGGTTACTATCAACGGAACCGTTTACGATGCAGGCAACCCAACCGGTAGCGAGACTTTCCCAATGGGCAGCTACCAAGGCTGCGATTCCATTATCAATATCAACCTGTCTTTCTATGAAGAAGCCATTGGGAACATCACGGAGGTATTGCAAGTGGGCGGGTTCATCGTTGTAAACGGGCATGTGTACGACGAACAAAATCCAAGTGGCATCGAGGTGTTTACGGGAGCCAGCTATCATAATTGCGACTCGACCGTTATCATCAGTCTGACCTTTGTGGGAGGCAACGCCATTTCGGCAATTACGCAAGTCAATTCACCGCTTTGTCAATTTGGCACCGATGGTTCCATTGTGGTGCAAGGCATCAACGGAGGCACACCACCTTATGTCATTGCCTTAAACGGCAGCAACTCAAGCCCCGTGGTCAGCTTCCCCGTCATCTTCGACAACTTGACCTTTGGCTTCCATACGTTGACGATATTGGATGCAAATGGCACCGTTGCAACGCAAGAGATTTTCATGCCCGATGCGCCACCGTTCACCCTTGATTTGGGTGGCCAACAGGTTGTCACATTGGGTAATAGTGTTACCTTAAATGCGTCCTCTGCTTCGCAAATCGTCAGTTGGGCCTGGTCGCCACCCGATTACTTGGACTGTACCGATTGCCCCGCCCCAACCAGCACGCCGCTGGAAGACATCACCTACACCATCGCCGTGACCGACATAAACGGCTGCACAGCAGATGGCACGGTACAAATTTTGGTGGAAAAGAAACAGGAAGTCTATGTGCCAAATGCCTTTAGCCCAAACAACGATGGCATAAACGATGAACTGACCATTTTTGCAAGCCCGCAGGTGGAAAGTGTGGTCGGCTTCCAGATTTTCAGCCGCTGGGGCGAGCAGGTTTTTGCCAAATTTGACTTTGCTCCAAATGATTTGCAACTCGGATGGGACGGCTCATTCAAGGGCCAAATCATGGATCCTGCCGTTTTTGCTTGGTATGCCGAGATTCGATTTTTGGATGGACAAACCCGTTTGTTTAAGGGCGATGTGACACTGGTGCGCTAAGCTGTTTTGAAATGAAGCATTCATTGGAAAATATCACCATTTCAAAGGCTTCACCTGCCGACATCCCTCAAATGGTGGCGGTCATCAACGCCGTGTACCGGGGGGAAAGCTCCAAACAGGGCTGGACCACCGAGGCGGATTTGATTGCTGGCGATATCCGCACCGATGAGGAGGACATTGCGCAATTGATGGCGCTCCCGACGACGACCTTTCTCATTGCTGTACATCGTGAGTCTGGCTTAGTTGGCTCCGTGTTTTTGAGCCTGAAAGAAGATAAGAAACTCTACCTCGGCATGCTGTCCGTTCATCTGGACTGGCAAGCGGCTGGCATTGGCCGCAAAATGCTGAGTGCTGCGGAATCGCTGGCCATTTCGCTGGGTTGCACGGCTATGACCATGCAGGTAATCGTAGGTAGGTCGGAACTGACCGCGTGGTATGAAAGAAATGGCTACCGAGCCACGGGCGAACGGAAGCCTTTCGATGGGCCATCTAAATTTGGTGTGCCCAAGGTGCCGCTCGAATTTGCCATTTATGAAAAGCCGCTCGGTTAAGGGCAACTTCGTGAAACAGAAAAGGCCACCTCAGTTGTTGAGATGGCCTTTTGTGCTTGCCTAAAATGAGTTTACCCTTAGCCTTTAAATGGGTCGGAGTAACGAACATGCGCAAGGCTTTCTTTGTCGGTCAATGTTTTCAAGAACGCAACCAAGGCTTGCTTATCGCTCTCGTTCAAGTTCATTTTCTTGGCCTGACCCGTGTTTGCATCCCTTAGTTCCGAATGCAAATTGGGGTGATTTTGGATGCCATCACTGTAATGGTCAACTACTGCTTCCAAGGTTGCAAAACGGCCATCATGCATATAAGGGGCAGTTAGTTCTATGTTGCGGAGCAAAGGCACTTTAAATACGCCTTTATCACTAGGCAGGCTGGAGATTTTGAAAATGCCTTCGTCGGCGTAGTCCATATCCAAACCGTTGTTGGCAGCAATAACAGGAGTTGATGTGCCACCAAAGAAAGAACTGCCGGTAAGAATATGGCAAGAGGAACAATTGGCCATATAGAGCTGTTTGCCCCGGTTTTCTTCTTGTGTAAAGCTTGGATAGCTAGTAGTTAAGTCTCCGTTTGCATCCGCCCAAGCTTTGTCGAAGCGGCTGTTCACACAGCCAATTGAGCTTACGAAAGACTGCAGAGCTATGAGCATTTTATCCTCATTTGACTGCCAAGGGTTGTTTGGGAAAGCCTTCTCAAACAAAATTTGGTACATTTTATCTTGCAAAAGCTCATCTGCCAATTCTGCAAGGTCGGTATTACCCATTTCCACAGGGTTCTTCATCGTTTCGGTAGATTGCTCCATAACGGAGCCTGCCCGGTTGTCCCAGAACATGCGGGTGCCACCACTACCGTAGTAAGCGGTAAAGCTAGGGAAAGAACCCAAGGCCAAAGTGTTGCGGGAGGTGCGCTCCGTGGTAACGCCGGGGCTGAATTGCTCGCCATCCGTAAATGCCAGTTCTGCTTTATGGCAAGATGCACAGTTTACTTCCAAATTGGAAGAAAGGCGCTTGTCATAGAACAAAACCCGGCCAAGTGTAGCCTCTTTGGAGTTGATAAACGTCTTGAAACCGCCCAATGTCTGAGGCAATTGGATACCGTACTCGTCCACTTCCACAGGGAGGTTCAACTTCTGGGTAAGGACGGCATATTCGTCGTCCGTGTAATTGTGTACGACCGTGGTCGCATCGTCCTTAATACAGGAGGTCAATGTGCCAGCAAACATGGCAGAAAGCAAGAAGAGCTTCGTTTTCATAAACGGAAGATTTTAGATGAAAAAAACAGGTGTCAGATTAGCCTAACAATGGCTGATTTTATGCCAATTGTCAGACGATGGTAAAATTACTGCCACTTTAACAGAAAAACTACCGTTAAAGTGTATTTTAACATTTAATTTCTTTCTATGCGGCGAATACAAGCAAGTAATTGGGCTACCACTCAAATTCAAATCTATCGCCCTTGAAGGTGTCAATTTCCCGTCGCTCCCGCTTGGTCGGGCGGCCAGTACCACGCTCCCTCATTTCAACGCCTTGCTTGCCCACATACCATTCTTTGTATTTGTTCATTTCCGATTCTGGCGTGATATTGTCGTAGCATTCCACGGCAATAGCTGCGCCTACCCGCTTGTCAATCAGCTTCTTCACCAAAAACTCCAGGTTGAAGCCTTCTTTTTTAACATGCACCACTTGGCCTTCCACCACATTGTCGGCAGGCTTGGCGGCATGTTCGCCTATGCGCACCTTGCCAGATTTGATTTCATCGGCAGCCAAGGTGCGGGACTTGTAAATGCGCACACTCCAGAGCCATTTGTCTATGCGGACTTTTTCCATATTGAATGACAGGGCAAAATTTTAGATGGTTGGGTATCCAATCAATTATTTTTTCGGGAGCTGTGGGTAAGCCAAATCCATCGCCTCCATTGCTTCGCAAACCTTCTTCGCAATAACATAATCCCGGTACCAGCGGTCGTCCACGGGCACTATTGTCCAAGGGATGGTGCTCCAGTTGATGGCATCGGAATAGCAGCGCATGTAATCATCCCAAAACTCCCGCTCCTTCCAGTCTCCGTCGTTGTGCTTCCAGCGTTTTTCGGGTTCGTCAATGCGTTCCTGCAATTGTTTCTCTTGCTCTTCCTTTGAAATATGGAGGCAGAATTTCAGCACGGTGGTGTTATTGTCAAATTGCGCCAGTTCCTCAAAAGCGTTGATGGCAGCCACGCGCTTCTTCACCCGCTCCTCATCAATCCAGCCATGCACCCGCTGAATGAGGATGTCTTCGTACTGGGAGCGGTTGAAAATCCTAATATCGCCTTTGGCAGGTGCTTGTTGGTGAACCCGCCAGAGAAAATCATGGGCAAACTCAATCTCCGTCGGCTTTTTGAAAGCATAAACGCTCAAATTGAACGGCGTACAGTCCTTGAAAACATTCTTTGCCGCACCGTCCTTGCCGCTGCCATCCATGCCTTGGAAAATGATGAGCAGGGAGTGCTTCCGCTGCGCCCGCATGATTTCGTTTAGCTCGCCAATACGCTTGCAATATTGTTCCGTCAGGGCCTTTACGTCGCCCTTGTCAGTACCTTTTGGCGGCTTCGTTGCTATTTTAGAAAGGTCTATCATTGGATGCTGGATGTTTTTGATACTGGATTACCCTTTGGATATGTGTAACACTGGACTTTGGGCTTACCGCCCCTTGACTGCCAACTGCAAACTGTCGAACTGCCAACTTTACCCACCCCGCTTCCGCTGTTCGTGTTCCTTCATCAGTTTTTTAATGATGTTTTTCACTTGAACGCCGAACTCCTTGCTCAAAATCCAGTGGCCGTAATTGGGTTCCATGTCGAAAACCTTCAGCACGGGCACGCCCGTGTATTTGCCGAAATTAAAGACGATTTCGCCGTGCTCGTTGTATTTCAGGCGATTGGTTACGTCAATATTCTTGGTATCCTGCGTGAAATCGTGCAGCGCCTGCATATCGTTTACGATAGGTGCTGGCGTCGTGTTGCCATCGTCGTCCAAGAAGTCAACGCCATTATAGCGGTCGAGTTGGCCCTTGAAAACATCAATCGTGGCACGAACATCGGCCATGGCATCGTGAGCATCCTCGATTTCCTTTCCACAATAAAACCGGAGCGCAGCCTTGAGGTTGCGTGGCTCCATTTTATAAAAAATGCGCTGCACATCCACGAGGCGGCGCTTGTCGGGGTCGAAGTTAAGGCCAACCCTTGCAAACTCCTCCATCAGTAGCGGCAGGTCGAAGCGGCTGATATTGTAGCCCGCCAAATCCGCATCGCCAATGAAATCATAAAGTTGCTGCGCCACCTTTTCGAAGGTGGGTTTGTTGGCCACATCCTGCGGCGTGATGCCATGCACGCTCATCGCCTCAGCCCCAATCGGAATGCCGGGGTTGACGAGCATTTCCAGCTCCGAAGGCTCTCGGCCATCCTTGTGGTATTTGATGATGGCAATTTGGATGATGCGGTCACGGATGACGTTCAGTCCCGTTGACTCGATGTCAAAAAAGCAGAGGTCTTTTTTTAGGTTGAAGTGCATGTAAAATTGAGGATTTGAAGATTTGAGGATGCGAGGATTTGAGGATGCGAGGATTTGAGGGTGAAACAAAGGTCCAAATCAAATCTTCAAATCCTCGCATCTTCAAATCCTCATTTAATGGATTCCGGCAAGAGCACTACCCCACTGGCCATGAACTTCAGTTCTTCTTTGGGTTGTGTGATGGCATCAATCTCGGCTTGTGATTTACCTTCATCCTCGGCGTAGTGCTTCAGGTCTTCCACGGAGGTGGTGTCCCGGAAAGCATAACCCTCCATCACCACCTCACGGCCAGCGATGTCTTTGGGCAAGAAAAAGGCGTAATCCTTGAATTTCACGAACATCTCGCCTACTTGCGGGTCTTGCAGGTTGACCCAGCAGCCCTTCACTTGGCAGACGGACTCCACCTTGCCACGCACTTTCACTTGCAAAGAATCAACACCTTGCATTTTGGCGGCCATTTCCGGCATGGTTACGGCACCATCGGCAGTGATGGCATCGCCAAAGGTCTGGGGCTGGCCAGTCTGTGCAGTGGTATCGGCTGGCTGCTCACCGCCGCAAGCAAAAAGGAAGAGGGATAAAATGGTTAGGAAAAAAGTTGATTTCAGCATGGTGTGTAATTTTAACTCATCGATTAAAGGTTCAAGCTGCCAATATAAAGCTTTGGCCAGCAGCAAAAGTAGCCAAACCTTTTGATTGCGAAGCAAACCGCCACAATGTTCTGTACGTATTTGTGCAGCCCGCTTTCAGCGGCTCAAATTCCTGTTTCAGGTTGATTTTTTTCGTAATTTCTTTTTCAAATGAAATAAGCCATAGCAGCCCTAGCGTTTGAGCATCACATTTCAAAACAAGCCACAGAACCACGGCCCCTCCACACCAAAATTCATCCACCAATTCCCAGTCCCTTCATGCAACAGCACTACCTTTTTGTAACTGCTTTTTTTCAAAAAATAAAAACCCGGAACAATGAGGAATGTATTGCAATGTGCAGTGACGATGGGGCTCGCCCTTTTTTACCTTTCATCGGCTTACGCCGATTCTGCTTTTAAGTTTGAGGAGTTTGAATTGTTTGATGGGTGGGCACATCAAACAATTCAAACTCCTCAAACAAATCAAACGCTTCAAACCAATCCAAGCGGCTGCACGAGCGGCGACTGCCGCAATGGCTACGGCACCTACCAATACCCCAACGGCAACAAATACGTCGGGGATTTCAGCGAAGGCAAACCAAACGGCAAGGGCATCCTCTATTGTTCCAACGGCAATAAGTACATCGGCCACTGGGAGGACAACTGGCAACAGGGCGAAGGCAAATTCATCTTCGTCGAGGGCCATGAGTATTTCGGGCAGTTCCAGCGGAGCCAATTCCACGGTAAGGGCGTCATGCGCTACGCAAACGGCGATGTTTACGACGGCAACTGGGCAGCCAACCAGCCAGAGGGCCTCGGCACCTACTCCTTCCACACGGGCGACCGCTACGAGGGGCAGTTCCAACTGGGCCGCTTCAATGGTCAGGGAACCATGTTCTATAAAAACGGGGCACGCTTCACGGGCGGCTGGCATGACAACCAAAAGCATGGCAAGGGCATTTTTTACGATGAAAATGGCAGGGCGGCCAGCGGCGAATGGGCCAATGGCAAATCGAGGAGCGGCGCAACGGCCTGTGAGGATGATGTGGCCTTGAACACCCCTAAAGCCGAACCAGCAGTGGAAGATGGCCCGGCTTTCGACCCACAAGTAAAGGTCTGGGCAGTGGTGGCAGGCGTGGCCAATTACGCCCACATGCCCGCCCTGCGCTATACCGACGACGATGCCTACCAGTTCTATGCCTTCTTGAAAAGCCCGGAAGGCGGTGCCCTGCCCGACGACCAACTCCAAATACTCGTGGACGACAACGCCACCCGTGACAACCTGCTCGACGCCCTTCGCACCACTTTCAGCCAAGCCGACGAAAACGACGTGGTGCTGTTCTATTTCTCCGGGCATGGCATCGAAGGTGCCTTTGTGCCAGTGGATTTTGATGGCTACAATTTCCGATTGGAACACTCCGAAATCCGGAAAATACTGGAAAGCAGCCATGCCCGCCAGAAACTGGTTTTGGGCGATGCCTGCCATTCCGGCACCCTCATCAGCGGGCAGTTCGTACCGGACATACTGGCCGCCAAAGATGCCACCGTGGGCGATATGCTGAACAAATACTACAAGGCTTTCGACAATTGCGAGAAGGGAACGGCACTTTTCATGTCCAGCAAAGGCGCAGAAGTCTCCTTGGAAGACACGGGCCTGCGTTCCGGCATTTTCAGCCATTTTTTAATCAAGGGCCTAAAAGGAGAAGCCGACAAGGACAAGGACAAAATCGTGGACATCAGCGAGCTTTTCACCTATGTAAAAAGCAAGGTAAGCAGCTATACCGCTGGTGCGCAAACGCCCGTGCTGACCGGGAAATACGATGGTAAATTGCCAGTGGGAGTAGTGCGGTGAGGCGAGCTAAGCGAACGCTTAAAGCGGTTTGGGGAAGCTTCCCCAAGCCGCTTTTTTTATTGGCTCAATGCCGCCAAATACAAGCCCACAAACTCCTCCATCCGTTTCCGACGGTACTGCATGATGAAACGAGGATGTGGCAGCGGCACCACTTTACCGAAAAAGCCTTCCTGTTCGTTGAATTTATTGAGGAACTTGAAATTCTGCCCCTCGCCGAGGCAATAGCAAACCTGGGGGTTCATGCCCAAATCCAGCAGGCCCCGCACGTGATAGCGGATGAGCGGCAACATGGCCTCCTGCAAGGGTTTTTCATCGTAATAATTGTAGTTCACGCCACCTTTCACGAAGCCAAATGGTACCACGGAGTTGACGAAGAATCGGCCAAAAAAAGCATCCAATCCGCCGTAGGCATACACTACTTTATAGATAAATTGGGCCGAGAGTTCTTCCTTTTTGTCGAAGCTGTTCGGGATGCCGCAGTCCCGCTCCAAGCGCAATGGGTCGGTAAAGGCCACATTGGTGATGCCCGCCCCGAACCGCCCCGGATTGATGCCGAGGATGAGCGTGCGGGGCCGTTCGTCGTTGTAGTATTTCTCCAAAAAAGCGGTGAACACACGGGCCGTCTCCGGCAAGTTTTGCAAGGGCAGCAGCCATTCCACACCCGCAGGCACGGGCGGCAGGTGGTCGTGGAGGTCGGTAAAATGGTGGTTGAGGCGCTGGGCAAGCTTGGGCATGGTGGTGTTTTTGGGCAAATGTAGGATGTGTGACGTAAACCGGAACCTCAGTGGCAGCAATATGCCCGCATGTTTCATATTGCGGTGCGCTGCACCTGCTCACTAGGGGCTGCGGCATTGCTACAAATATTGCGGGGCGCTGCCCCTTTTCAGTTAAACCTGATAGCTTGCAATTGAACAACGAGCCTCATGGGGCAGCGCCCCCAGATATTTGTAGCAGGCAATTACCCGTATGTCCCAAGGGGCAGCGCCCCCAGATATTTGTAGCAGGCAATTACCCACAAGTCCCAAGGGGCAGCGCCCCGGAATATTTGTAGCAGGCAATTACCCGCATGACCCAAGGGGCAGCGCCCCGGAATATTTGTAGCAGGCAATTACCCGCATGACCCAAGGGGCAGCGCCCCGGAATATTTGTAGCAGGCAATTACCCACAAGTCCCAAGGGGCAGCGCCCCGGAATATCTTGCAGGCACACTACCCGAAGACGCCAAAGGGCAGCCCCTTTTGGAATAACAGGTGCTATTTTCAATCGTCACTTCCACCTGTTTTACCAACAATCCTAAAAAAAAGCCCGCATCCCATTGAACAGGAAGCGGGCTTTATCAACAGGCAAGCGGATGGCCTAGACCATCCACTTACCGTCCATTAAAGCTTATTGAATACCGTGCATCCATTTTTTCAAAATAGGTGAAATCACCAGCAAAACAGCAGCAGCACTCAAGGTGATATAAACGCCCCAAGTCATGTAAACATCGGCAAATTGGCCCAGCGCCGTTGCAGCGTCAGAACCTTCGGCGGGGGAGGCAATTTGCTTGCCTAGTTCACCGGCAATCTTGTGGGCAAAGGCGATGGAAAGGAACCAAGCGCCCATTACGAAGCCCACCATTTTGGCGGGAGCCAATTTCGTTACCACCGACAGGCCGACCGGCGAAATGCTCAACTCGCCCGTGGTGTGCAGCAAGTACATGATGACGAGGTAGATGACCGGGATAAGCGCACCGGAGTTCACGCCCGCCATCACGCTTTTTGCGCCAAACACGATGACCCAGAAGCCGAGTGCAATCTGCAAAAGACCGTAGAAGAACTTCATCGGGGTGCGGGGTTCTTTGCCCGATTTGGCGAGTTTCAACCAAATCCAGGAGAACACAGGCGCCAGCAGCATGATGAACATGGCGTTTAGCGACTGGAACTGGCCAGCGGGCACGTTGCCCTTGTCAATGAAACGGTCGGCGAGGATGGTCAGGGAGCCGCCAGCCTGCTCGAACAAGGTCCAGAAAATCATGTGGAAGAAGAACAGCGCCAAGAAAACGAACATCCGTTGGCCGTCTTCCCGGTTTTCGTTTTTGAGGGCATTCGTCAACACATAGCCCAGTACGGCAACACCACTCAGGATGAGGATGATGTCCGTAACCTTCTCAAAATCAATCAACAAGGCAAAAAGCGGCACCGCCAACAAAGCGCAAAGGATGATGATGGATTGTTTGCCCATGCCCGCAAAAAACACTTCCTTGAGGGAAGCAGGGTTGGGCGGGTTGCCCTTGTCTTCGTACATGGACATATTCCTCCAGAACACAACGATACCCAGCACCATGCCCAAGCCAGCGGCCAAAAAGCCCAGCGACCAATCGTACCGCTCGGCGAGGAAGGCGCAGGTGAGCGGCGAAAGGAAGGCGCCGATATTGATACCCATGTAGAAGATGGTGAAGGCACCGTCCTTGCGTGGGTCGTTTTTGTCATAAAATGTGCCCAAAAAGCTGGAGATATTGGGCTTGAAGAAGCCGTTGCCGACCGCCAAGAGGCCCAAGCCCGTGAAGAACATGGTCTCACTGTTGACCTGCCAAGCATTGAAGGCCAAGATGAACTGCGCAGTTGCCATGCTGATGCCACCGATGATGATGGTGCGGCGGAAGCCCAGAATCTTGTCGGCGATCATGCCGCCAATTACGGGCGCTGCGTACAGCAAGGCGTTGAAGGCACCATAAATACCATAAGCCCGTGCATCGGCTTCGCCGCCTGCGATTTTATCAAACAGCACTTTGGTCATGTAAAGCACCAAGAACGAGCGCATGCCGTAGAAGGAAAAACGCTCCCAAAGTTCTGCGAAAAAGAGCGTGAACAGCGCTTTCGGGTGTGTCTTGCGTTGCGACAGCACCACCAATGGCACCCAAACCAATACGAATGCCCAACCTACGATTAGGGAAATAAGTCCTATATCCATACTCTCCAGAATTTAGTTGGCAGGCCCGCCCCGAAACTCGCTTGTATCGTCAAGCATGGCCGCCTTTGTTTTGTTTGTTAAGAAAATAAGCAATCAACCTGTGTTTTTACAAAATTGAAATTCCGCCTAAATGTAGCGCAATTTTGAAACGGTGTACTCCTAAAGCGGAATTTTGTTCCTTCCCGACCTTTACTGAGCCGAACTATCGGGCGCTGAAACAGGCGCTTCGCCCTGTACTTCCAGCTTCCAGCCCATGCTTTCGGTCATGAAGCGCATCGTCTCCAACAGTTGGTTTCGTTGGGTGGTGGCCGTTTTCACCAGGTCGCTTTCGAGCGCTTTTTTGCGGATAAACTCCTTTGCGCCAGCGTTCAGTTTGTCGTAGTCCTCTGAGGAGAACTCATT
>JADLHE010000304.1 GCA_020848965.1 Saprospiraceae bacterium | reverse complement strand
TTGTAAGCTGTGAAATTGCATGGGCTGAGGATATACTTGAAACAACGGGGCGAGAGGTTTTCGGCCAAGGATTTTGAAAAAGAATGGGAGGGGTGGAAAAAATTTTGTGGGTGTGCAGAAGCTGTTATCTTAGCATTCGAGAAAACTTATGCCATGCTTCAATTTGACAAAAAAGGGCATCTTGAACCCTATACCATCACAGAAATCACTTTAGCGGAGTTTGAGTCCTTCTTTGTAGAAGGTTTGGAAGACCGGAAGCACAGGAGGCGGCTGTTTAGCGATTATTTGTACTACTTGGAGGCGTTGAAGGTAGTCATAAAGCAACCCTTTGAACAATGGGTGAATGGCAGTTTTCTTACGAGGAAGCAAAAGCCGGGAGATATTGACTTGGTGAACTTTATTGATTATCAGGTAGTTGAACAAAAGGAGCACATTCTTAGGCAGCTTTCAAGGACGCCTGCTTTTGAAATCTTCCAAGTTGATGCTAATATTGTAAAAGTTTATCCAGAAGGTCATCCCAAGGCCGTGTTCACAAAATCTGACCAACTGTATTGGGAGCATCAATTTGGATACACCGCCAAGAATCGAAGCAATAAGCGCTTTCAAAAAGGATTCATCAAAATCGTTTTTTGACATGAAATTAAAGAACGGCTACAAGATAGAAGACCTCATCGAACAAATCGAAAAGGTCAACAAGATGGTGGAACTACACCAAGGCGACCATTTTATGCAGGAACAGTATGTTTATCGGCGCAATGTTCTCTTGAAGCAATTGATAGCCGAATTGCTGAAATTGGATGGGTATTCCCCTCGCTTATTTGAAGCCATCCACAATTCCGTGAAACTACTCGAAAAAGATGCCGCCAAATTTGCGAAGCCATTGCCGGAGGATTGGCAGTTGGATTTGAGGCCGTTGGTAGCATAAGGCCTATGGGTTGGACATTTTCACCAAAACGACGAGGGGCCGTGGCTAATTTAGTCACGGCCCCTCGTCGTTTTGCGCACCGAAACCTCAGTTCTGGCGGCGACCCACCGGAACTGGGGCTCCGGTGTACGGGTCTCACGCCTTCCTCGCCACCCGATACAGCATCCATCCCATAAACGCAAAGAACGCCACGCCGAGCCACATAAAGCCCTGCTCGCCGAAGGCTTGGCCGAGGCCGTTCTTTTCGAGGTTGATGGCGTCCAGTTGCGCCGACATGCTCACCGAGAGGATGGCCACCACCACGCCCATGAGCGCACCGCCCGCCACAAGGCCCGTGGCAAAGAGGTTGCCTTGGCCGAGTTCGTCGTCGCCTTCGGTTTTTTCGCCCTTACGTTCTTTCATCCATTCCACCGCACCTTTGATGGCACCACCGATGAAGATGGGCAGCGTGGTGCTCAGCGGCAAATAAAGGCCCACGGCGAAGGAGAGGGATTTCACGCCGCAGAGTTCCATCGTCACAGCAATGAACACGCCGACGAGCACGAACTGCCAATCGAGGTTGAAGGAAAGCAAGCCTTTTATAAGCGTAGCCATGAGCGTTGCCTGTGGAGCTGCGAACTTCTCGCCGATGGCGTGCTGGATGCCCGCTGCTGCCATTTCTGGCGTGGGGGTGTCGAGGTATTTCACCGTCAGGCCAATCACCACGCTGGAAATGATGGCCCCAATGAACAAGGCCAACTGCTGATATTTGGGCGTAGCACCCACGAGGTAGCCCGTCTTGAGGTCTTGGCTTGTGGCCCCGGCGTTTGCGGCAGCAATGCAAATCATACCGCCCACAACGAGCACCATTGGCTCGTAGGTCTTGCCCGTCCAGCCGATGCCGATGAAGACCAGCGCCGTGGCCATAATGGTGGCGATGGTCATGCCGGAAATGGGGCTATTGGAGGAACCGATGATGCCCACAATTCGGCTGGCCACCGTTACGAAGAAAAAGCCGAACAGCACCACCAAAAGGCCCAAAACGAGTTTGGAGCCAAAGCCAGTGCCCGGAATAATAGGCAGCGCCGCCATGAGCAAGATGAGCGCCAAGCTGCCGAAGCCCACGATTTTCATCGAAAGATCGTTCTCTGTGCGGACGATTTCACCGCCAGCGGCACGCTCTTTCAGGGCACCCAAGCTTTCCTTAAACGAAGAAATGATGGTAGGGATAGTTGTCAGCAAAGTGATGAAACCGCCCGCTGCCACTGCTCCAGCGCCGATTTGCCGTACATAGGCACGGTAAACCGCCGAGGCAGTGTCGCCGAAGCTGTGCGCCGTTGGGTTCCAATCACCGGGGCCGCCCGCCGTCAGCAGGTCTTTCAGGTAGCCGAGTTTCACCAGTTGCGCAGCAATGATGTCCGGCGGAACGAGCGTTGCCAAAAGCGGAATCAAACCGAGCCATGCCAAGACGCCACCCGCTACCAGTACACCCGCTATGCGTGGGCCGATGATATAGCCGACGCCGAGGTCTTCCGGCGTGATTTCAGCGCTGACAGTAGCGGCTGGGAAGAACTTATTGGCCATCGTGGAACCGAAAGTCGGTACCTCGCTGATGACGTGAAAAACCTTTTGCAGCAGTGCATACACAAAGGCGAAACCAAGGCCCTGGTAGGCTGTCTTGGCAAAGGAGCCGCCTTTGTCGCCAGCGATGAGCACCGAGGCGCAGGCCGTGCCTTCTGGGTAGGGCAGGTTGTCGTGCTCTTTCACGATGAGGCTTCGCCGCAAAGGTATCATCATCAGCGTGCCGAGCACGCCGCCCAGTACGGCGAGGGCGAAGATGGTCCAGTAGCGGAAGAACTCGTCGCCCACGGCGGGGTCGCTGAGGAAGAGGAAGGCGGGCAGCGTGAACACCACGCCCGCTGCGATGCTCTCGCCCGCCGAGCCTGCGGTCTGGATGATATTGTTTTCGAGGATGGTGGTCCCGAAGAACTTTTGCCCCAACGAAATCGCCAGCACGGCGATGGGGATGGAGGCGCTGACCGTGAGGCCCGCCTTGAGGGCGAGGTAAACGGTGCTGGCCCCGAAGATGATGCCAAAGATGGAACCGAGTACGATGGCCTTGACGGTGAATTCCTTGACGCTCGTGTTTTCGGGAGCGATGTAGGGCTTGAATGCTGGTTTCATTTTGAATTGCTTGATTGTTTCATTGCTTGATTGTTGGCCGTGGATTGGTCATTGGCAACAACTCCAACAATTTGACAATCCAGCAATCAAACAATTTATCGGGCTAATGTAGGTCAAAGATTTTTTATTGCGAAAATCTCTGTGCGTTGCAACGCAAACAGGACAAAAAAAGGGGCTGCAAACTGGCTCGCTTTTAAAGCAAAACCCGGTTCGCAGCCCCTTTATGAAGCATGGCCAATTGACTGAAGGAGTAGCTTATTGTGCTCCCGTCAATGGTGCTACCACGTGCAGTTTGATGATGATTTCGTCGTTGATGATTTCATCCTTCACCGTGCCCAGCATGCCCGACTTGTACTTGATGTCCCAATCGGTGCGATTGATGCCAAAAGAAGGTGTGCTGTTGATGACGACATTCTTGTCTTGAACGCTCACGTTGGCTGCAAAAGTGATTTCCTTGGTGATGCCTTTCAGCGTCAGGTTGCCTTTGATAACGTGCGTGGCACCCATTGCACCGCTTTCAGGGATAATGGCCCCAGTAATTTCGAAATTGCCGACGGGATGCTTTGCAACATCGAAGAAATCCGGGCTTTTCAGGTGGTTTTCGAGGTCAGCCTTTTTATCGGCTTCCATGCCGTTGACGGTAATGGAATTCATGTCAATATCAAAAGTGCCACGTTTTAGGTTTCCCCGGATGATGTTGAACGTGCCGTTCAGCAAGCGGATGGAGCCTGTGTGCGACGAACCCGTGGCTTTGCCAGCCGTCCATTCAATGGCGCTCTCAGCAATGCTGGGCGATAAGGCCATCACTTCGGTGCCCGACAGCGAAGACAAGGCTTCGCCGCTTGGGGTTTCGTTAGGAGTGGTGGCCGCCTCCAATGCGCTTGTGGTGGTGCCCTCTTCTTCTTGCGTTGGAGCATCGTTTTTGCAAGCGGACAGCAACAAGGAAGTGGCCGCAAAGCATAGAATCAAATGTTTTTTCATGAACATGATTTGTGTAGTTAAGACTTGGTGAAAAGCACTGCCAGTGCAGTACGGGCGATTCAACGCAAGAATGCCTGTAAATGTTTGGTCGCCCAATAATTGGGGCTACAAAAGATACAGGTTTTGGTTTTTTGCTTCGCAAAATTTCAGGTTTGCCCTATTTGGAGAATAGGGGTTTGCATTTCTAAACTCATCAGTATATTGCAGAGCAAATCAAATTATTTTAACAAATAATTCAACTTGGTGTATTTTTCGCAGGACAATTTAAAATGGCGAAAGAGCGTAATACCCTAATCATTCTTTGGCGCTTATGAAAACGACCCTTCTCCTGCTAATTTTCATTTTATCAACTGCTACCAAAGCGCTGTCGCAACAGTTCTCGTTTGGCTTCCAATTGATTGGACTTTCCGTACACCTCAAGAAAAGCAAGCACCCGCAGCTTTTCAAAGGCAAGCTTACCAAGAACGGCCGGGTGGTGCTGAACGGCGGCGTAATGCTCACGGCCCGCTACCACGTCAACGACAAATGGGGTTTTCAAGCTTCGCAAGCACTCGTGGCGCACGACTGTTCTGGCCGTTTCCTCGGCATG